>JBAVQT010000325.1:0-13310 GCA_049694295.1 Candidatus Acidiferrales bacterium | reverse complement strand
CCGCCGACAGCGGAACCGCAAACGACGGCACCGGACTCCTTGAGAGCGGCCGTGAGATCGAGTCCGGAATCACGGAGAGCCTGGCGCGCGGCGACGACGTAAAACTGTGCGAAGCGATCTAGATAGTTGTCTTTGCCGCCTTCGAAATGCTGCGTGGCGTCAAAGCCGCGAACTTCAGCTCCATTTTGAATCTTAACGGCGACGTGGGTGTGGTACACGCCCTGAATGGGGCCGATGCCAGTGCGGCCGACGCTCAACGCAGCCCAATTGTCCGCTACATCGAGGCCGAGAGAGGAGATGATTCCGAGACCGGTGATGGCGACGCGGCGCTGGGCCATGCGTCAGTCCGCCGGCGCGGCCGGAGTGGGAGAGGAATCGGGCGGCGCCGCGGCGAGAAGTTTCTTGATGCCGTCCGCGACGTCATTAACGGTGCGGATGGAGCGAACATCATCATCGGGAATGGAAATTTTGAAGGCGTTTTCGAGTTCGAAGAGCAGGGTAAATACGTCGAGCGAATCGATCCCGAGATCCTGCAGGTTCGTTTCCGGCGTGATTTTGTCAGCGGGAATCCGTTTGACGGACGCCAGCGTGGCAATCACCTTGTCGGTTACCGCATCAGACATCGAGTGTACCCCCAGGCAGGACGAAGCAGCCGAATCGCACAACCATCTTCTCATGCCAGCGCAAAACTGAGGAGCAGCCGCAAGCAACTCACTCTCGCATACAAAACGTAGCCCATGCCGCGGAAGAAATCAAATTGTCGCGGGCGCAAACGGTCACCGATGCGCCGGCGCTGAATCGGTTGCGGCGGCAGCGGGTGGCGCGAGAACTTTCGTCGCGGCGGAGGGCAATTTTTCGATGGTGGCAAGAAACGTGACCAGTTGCCAAATTTGCGGCTCGCTGAGCGTCTTGTTCCAGGCAGGCATGCCGGTCCAGCGAACGCCGTGCTGAATGACGAAGAAATTTTCTGATTCAGACATATCCGGGGCGTCCTTAAAGAACACAGGCACGGGAGGATTGAAAGAGCGCGCGAACTGGGAATCGGGATTGGAAGGCAGGCCGTGGCAGCCGGCGCAATGATTGAGATAGAGCTGAGCTCCGGCGACGAGATTGTCTTCGGTGGGAGCGACGGGATTTTTCGTATCGAGGGCATGCCGGTCGGCGGAAGCGTCCATGGCTCTCATAGCTATTTTAGTTTCCAGCGGCGAGGGTGGCTGATCGGCGCGGGTATCCACGTAGCCTTTCATCACGAAGTAGGCGACTCCGGCGGCTAGGACGACCAGCGTGAAGACGATACCGATCAGAAAATTTTTCATGCGCGTTTCCTTTTCGGCAAATGGGCCGGGAGGTGAGCGGCGCGACTCTTACTGCGCGCCGGCCAGCCGGTTGTACTTCTTCAGAACTTCGCGAAGCCGGTCGTGCGGCAAGGCTTCGATGGTGTGATTGTCAGCGCCGGTCATGGTCTTCGCCGCGACCAAAGCATTGACGACGGCCTCTTCGGTGGCTTGCACGGTGGCTTCGAAGAGAGCGTCTATCTTCTCGTTGGGCAGCATCTCGACGGGAGCAACCTTTCCCGCTAGATCCGCTCCGGGGTTGGCGGTGGAGAATGCGATGAAGATATCGCCCGAGCCATTGCCCGAAATGCTTCCCAAGCGACCCAGGCCCAGCGTAACGCGCTTCGCGATGCGTTTCAATTGATGCGGCAGAAGTGGGGCGTCGGTGGCCACGACCACGATGATCGAACCGGTGTCGGTGTCCCAGACTGGATGCTTAAGGGGAATTTCGTAGCCAACCGGCGTCCCGGCGATGCGCAGTAAATGGCGCGTGCCGAAATTGCATTGCACCAGCACACCGACGGTATAGCCGCCAAGTTTCGGCGGCAACGCGCGCGATGCAGTTCCGGTGCCGCCCTTGAATTCGAAGCAAATCATTCCGGTGCCACCGCCGACGTTGCCCTCCGCAACCGGACCCGCGTGCGCGTCCTGCATGGCGGCGATGGCGTCAGCGGGCTTCACGTGGAAGCCATTGATGTCGTTCAAATAGCCGTCCCAGGTTTCCGCAACGACGGGAAGCGACCACCAGTCTTCGAGCGGCGCGTGAATGCCATTGTTCAACTGATATTGGATGACGGTGTCGCGCACGATGCCCACGCTGTGGGTGTTGGTGATCATGACCGGGCCGTAGAGAAATCCGGATTCCTCGACCCAGTTGGTGCCGGTCATTTCGCCGTTGCCGTTCTCAGTGAACCAACCGGCGAAAACAGGATCGGGCGATTTTTGGCCGCGCGGAAAAATTGCGGTGACGCCGGTGCGCACTGGGCCGACGCCGATTTGAAGTTTTCCTTCGCCGGAGATGAGCGTCTTGAATCCGACTTCGACACCTTTCACGTCGGTGATGGCATCGAGTGGGCCGGGCGTGCCTTCGAAAGGGACGCCGAGATCGCGGGCGCGAGGTTGGGCAGTGGCGGAGGGCGCGGACGAATTGCTTTGCGCGCACAAAACGGATGCGCTGGCGATGAAAACGAGAGCGAGGCAAAGGTAACGGCGAGAGAACGGGTTCATCACTTCGAGCCTCCGGTGGCTGATTCCAGAAATTGCTGCGTGCCGCTGAGCAGGGCGGCGTTTTTGGCAAGCTCGGATTCGAGAATCTTGATCTGCTCGGCAGCGCGCGGCCAATTGTCGGCTTCGGCGGCTTCGGTTACGCCGGGGAGTTCCAGATGATCGTAGGTTTCGCGCGTGCCATAGAGCGAATGCTTAAACCACGGGCGACCGGGAATGCCGGCAGGGTTGCACCAGTTGCGCTCCACCTGCATAAGCTGCCGATTTACGCGCTGGGCCGCTGCGGAATCGAGATGCCCGGCAGCAACAGCAGCCGCGATGGTTTGATTCAGCGCGCGGGCGGCAATCTGGAACTCGTCCACGCGATGGTTTAGAGACGCGAGATCGGCGTTCGAGCCGAGATGGGTTTGCCGGTCGAGGGAGGCGATGAATCGCCGAATATTTTCGGCATAGTTGTCGAAATCGTAGGGAAGGATTTCGGCGTTGGCAAGGCGCAAGCCTACGGTGCCCCAAAACTGAGTCATGACGGTGTGATATTTGTAGCCGGGATCGCCGAAATGGTTCATCCAGTAGAAATCATCGTAGGCGGAGTGATAAACGCCGTAAGGTCCGACGAAGGTGAGCCCGACCACCGGCACACCCAGAAAATTCAGGAAGACAGTGTGATCGGAACCGCTGCCAATGCGAGTGTCCACGAGTTCATCGTCGGTGACGGTCTGGTTGGGATGAAGCTCGGCTTGGCGGGAGACTCGCCACTCGTCGTAGAGAGACACGCCGGAAGGCGCGGCGACGGAGCGGCTGGCGTCCACGAGAAGAGGTGCGAGCGAACCAACGGCGTCAGCCTGAAGATTTTTTCCTGAAGTGGCTTCGTCAACATTGAGATAGGCCACCGCTTTTTGCTTGAGCTCATCCGCGTACTGCTCGCCCCACTCGGTTGAGCCCGTTAGCGCATATTCTTCGCCATCCCAGCTGCAGAAGACGAGCGTGCGCTTGGGTCGAATTCCCTGCTTGAGGAGCGCTCCGAGATCGCGCGTCATTTCCAGCATGGAAGCGGTGCCGCTCGAAGGGTCCACCGCGCCAAAAGCCCAGGCATCGCGATGATTGCCAAGAATGACCCATTGATCGGGAAACTCGGAACCGCGGATGCGCGCCTCGGTGACGTAGTAAGGCTGCTCGCTGGTATCCATATCTACTTTCAGGTGAACTACGGCGCGCTTGCCGCCCAATCGATACTTGATAGGCAATCCGCCCTGCCAAGAGGCTGGAGCTTCCGGGCCACCTATATTTCCGAGGAGCGGCAGGGCATCGTGCCATGAGAGAGGGATGCCCATAATTTTCGGGAGGGAGATGGCATCAGCGGGCGCGATGCGCTTGGCACCGGGAACGGAAGCCCAGCCTGGCGTGAGCGGGTCGCCGGGCTCGAGAAAATCGTAGGTAATTGCGCCGCGCTGGATATGCGATTCCGGGCCCCAGGGACCATTGGGGTACACGGCCCCTTGCTTATAGCCGTCTTCGGCTGGATCGGAATAGATCAGGATGGCGGCGGCGCCCATGCGCTGCGCGGTGAGAGCTTTGAAACCGCGATAGCTATAGGGATTTGAATAACGGACCAATACGATCTTGCCGCGAACGTTAATGCCGCGCGCGGCGAGATAGACGTAATCCTCGGGATTGCCGCTGTGGGCGTAGACCACCGGCGCGGTGACTTCGCCGGAAGCCGAGTAGCCGAGATAGGCGCCATCAATGTGAGGATTCTTGGTATCGGAATCAACGTCATAGGGGTCTTCACGCAAGGAGGCGCGGTAGGGCTTGGGGCGAATCATTTCGAGAGAAATTTCGCGGGGCCTGGAATTGAGGACGTCGTATTCGTGGATGGAAATGTCTTCGAGACCCTGAGCGCGCCACTGATCGGCCATCCACTGAGCGAGTTGATTGTTGCGCGGCGAACCAGCTGGGTGCGGTTCGGAGGTGAGGTAGCGATGATATTGGATGATCTGATCGGTGGAGGTGAGCGCGCGGTAGCGAGACTCGAGCGCAGATTCGTCGGCGGTGCCGCGCGCCGAATAGCCAGCCATGCTGAGAGTGGAGGGAACGGCCGCGAGCGCAAGGACAGCCAGCGAAAAAATGCAAGCGGCGATTGCTGCTGTGGCGCCCAAAAGAAGTTTGCGCCGCTTTCTGGGATTAGTGAGGCGCAAGGGAGCCTCCCACACCAGCGCGATGGGAGGCATCGAGATCGGCGATGGCGTGTTCGAGCGCAGAGACGATCATTTGGATCATCGGGGTAGTGATGGTAAAGGGGGGCGCGATCAAGATATGGTCTCCGCGCGAACCGTCCACGCAACCTTGGATGGGGTAGGTCATGACGCCGGCGTCAAATGCGTCATGCTGAATGCGGGTGGCGATGTGAGCGTCGGCGGGAAAGGATTCGCGCGTGCTTGCGTCCCGAACAATCTCCACGGCGAGCAGCAGGCCGAGGCCACGAATGTCGCCGACGACCGAGAATCGCCGGAGCGGCTCGAGCGCGGCACGCAACTCCTGACCAACGGGTTCGACGCGCGCGAACAGATTTTCGCGCTCGATGACATCGAGCACGGCGTTGGCGGCAGCGGCGGAAACAGGATGGCCGTTGTAGGTGAATCCATGGAGGAACGAGCCGGAGCCGCTCGAGATGGCGTCGACTACTGCGCCGGAAGCGATGACGGCGCCGAGCGGCGCGTAACCGCTGGCGATTCCCTTTCCGACCAGAATCATATCGGGCGCGACTTGCCAGTGTTCGACGGCGAAAGCCTTGCCGGTGCGGCCCATGCCGGTCATCACTTCGTCGGCGATCAGGAGAATGCCGCGACGATGGCAAATCTCCGCGATCTTGCGGAGATAGCCCTCCGGGGGAGCGACAGCCCCGAGCGTGGCGCCCGATACCGGCTCGAGGATAAATGCGGCGACGTCGTCGGAGCCATCACGATCGAGCAAGCGATCGAGATCGTCGGCGCAGTCAACATTACATTCCGGATAAGTGAGGCCTAGCGGACAGCGATAGCAAAAGCACGGGACGATGTGCCCCCATTCCGCAAGGAGCGGAGCGAAGGGCTCGCGGCGGCGCACGTTGCCGGAAACGGAAAGAGCGCCCAGTGTGCTGCCATGATAACTCTGGCTGCGGGAGAGGACACGGTAGCGTTTCTTATCGCCGCGCTCGATCCAATACTGGCGGGCGAGCTTGATGGCGGTTTCCGTGGCTTCGGACCCGCCGGAAGTGAAATAGACGCGGCCATCGCGCTGGAGAGCGCGGGGAGCGAGCGCGAGAATGCGAGCGGAGAGACGCTCGACGGCCGAACAATGGAATTGTGAAGAGTGAATATACGCAAGGCGGGAAGCCTGTTCGGCCATGGCTCCG
The DNA here is from genome assembly GCA_049694295.1 of Candidatus Acidiferrales bacterium. Lineage (GTDB taxonomy): Bacteria > Acidobacteriota > Terriglobia > Acidiferrales > UBA7541 > Palsa-295. Next base: position 7,361 of record JBAVQT010000325.1, on the reverse strand, counting down.
GCAACTTCCTGGACGCCGTGGCCAATGGTGACGACGGCGGCGCCGCCGGAAGCGTCGAGATAGCGCTTGCCGTCAGCGGTGAAGATGAAACAGCCCTCGCCGCGTACAGCCTGCGGATACGTCTTCAGAAAATTTCGTGGGAAGAAGACTTCAGTCATGGTGGGATCATCGAAAACCGCCCGGCAGCGTGGCGCGGACGGCGGCGATCGGCGAAGAGCGCCTCCTCTCCCGGCGAAAGACGAGCGATTCTAGCAGAAATCGCGCCCGTCGGACGAAAGCGTCATTTGAATTTCGATTTCAACTTCTTAAGGTCAGAGCTGGGAGGCGGGAACTTCATTTTCAGGCCCGCGAGGGTGTCGTCGATGATGTGAGAGATGGCGAGATTGCGAAACCATTTCTTGTTGGCGGGGATGACGAACCAGGGCGCGAGGCGCGTCGAGCAGCGTTCCAGCACGTCTTCATAAGCCTTGGTGTAATCGTCCCAGAATTTTCGCTCGACGAAGTCGGACTCGGAGGCTTTCCAGTCTTTGTTAGGATCGCCCAGGCGATCAAGAAAGCGCTTTTTCTGTTCGTCTTTGCTAATGTGCAGAAAAAACTTGAGGATGGTGACGCCGTTGGCCGCGAGATAGGATTCAAAGGCGTTGATCTGGTCGTAGCGGCACGACCAAACGTCCCTGGGCACAAGATTGTGGACGCGAACAATGAGGACATCTTCGTATTGCGAGCGATTGAAGATGCCGATCATGCCGCGCTCGGGCACGGCTTTGTGGATGCGCCACAGAAAATCGTGCGCGGCCTCTTCAGCGGACGGAACCTTGAAGGAAGTGACATTGCAGCCCTGGGGGTTGACGCCCGACATCACGTGGCGGATGGTGCCGTCCTTTCCCGCGGCGTCGAGACCCTGCAGCACGATCAGCAAGGCGTGTTTTCTTTGGCCGTAGAGAAGTTGCTGCAGGCCGTCGATTCTCGCGGTCGCTTTCTCGACGCTCTTTTTCATTTCGTGATTCTTATCCCAACCGAGGGTGTCATCGGGGTCGTATTTCGAAAGTTTGACTTTGCTGCCGGGCTTGACGATCAGCTCTTTGGTGAAATTCGTCGCCATAATGGTCTCCCTGGCGCGCCCCGTGGCAGCGGCAATCGCGTGGCACTGAGAATACCGCGAACGGCATCAAAATGGGGGCGGGCGAGCAGGAAAGCAGTCGACACTCGCGAGATCGGTGATTGTAACGGAGCATTCACATCGGACCGGAAGAGCTAAGGTATGATATGTAATTAGATTACGCCTCAACTCCATGGCCACTCGTATTCAAAACGCAATCGCGACGGAAGAATCTGCGGCAGCCAGAGCCGCGGCGCCCAAGCGCCCCTATCCTGGCGCTCTGGTGGTGGTGGAAGGAATCGACGGCTCAGGCAAAAGCACGCAACTCTATCTGCTGAAGCGGTGGCTGCAAATCGGCGGCTACCGGATCCATTTCACGGAGTGGAATTCCTCGCCGCTGGTGAAATCGGCGACGCGGCGGGGCAAACAACGGAGGCTGCTAACGCCGACAACGTTTTCGCTGCTGCACGCGGCGGATTTTGCGGATCGCTGCGAGCGGCAGATCATGCCGCTGTTGCACGGCGGCTATCTGGTGCTGGCCGACCGGTATATCTACACGGCGTTTGCGCGCGACGCGGCGCGCGGCTGCTCTCCGCACTGGCTGCGAAATCTGTATAGCTTTGCGCCGATTCCGGACATTACATTTTATTTTCGCGCGCCGCTGGATGTGGCCGTGAATCGTATTATCGCGGGGCGGCCCAAGCTGAAATATTACGAAGCGGGAATGGACCTGGGAATTTCGCTGGACCGGCAAGAGAGTTTCCGGATTTTCCAGGAAAGAATTCTGGGAAATTACGACCAGATGATCGAGAACGACCGCTTCGTGCTGATGGACGGCACGGTGAAGGTAAACAAACTGCAGAAATTGATGCGGCAGATCGTGGACGACCGGATCACGCTGGCCCAGTTCGCGCCGAAAAAGAAATGAAATCATCGCCCAAAAATTCGCGGGGCGCGGCGCCGGCCAACGGCCAGCCCTCGAAGAAAAAACAGAAGCCGCCAGAGCCGGAAACCACGCGCTTCTACGGCATGCCATTGCCGGGCGTAAAACTCGAAGAGCTCAGCGGCAATTTGATCGTGATCGAAGGGACGGACGGCTCGGGACGCTCGACGCAGATTTCGCTGCTGACGGAATGGCTGGAGTCCGAAGGGTTTGCGGTGCAGACCATGGGGCTGCGGCGATCGTATCTGGTGGGCGAAGACATCGACGCTCTGCTGGCGGAAAACGCGGTGACGCGGATGACGCTCGCGCTGATGTACAGCACGGACTTTTTCGATCAGCTGGAGCGGCGCATCCTGCCGGCTCTGCGCTCGGGGCTGATTGTGCTGGCCGACCGCTACATTTTCACGCTGATCGCGCGGGCGGCGGTGCGGGGAATCGGGCGCGACTATCTGCACGGAATCTACGAGACGGCGCTGCGGCCGGACCTGACGTTCTGGCTGAACGTGCGGCCGGAAGTGGCGTTTGACCGCGAATTCAAGAAATCACAAACGATCAGCTACTGGGAGTCGGGGCGCGATATGTCGCTTTCGAACGATTTGTTTCAGTCGTTCATCCGCTACCAGTCGATGATCAAGCGGGAATTCGAGTATCTATCGGAACGGCACGGCTTCATCGAGTTGGACGGCGAGGGCGGCGTGGCGGAGGTAAACAAGGCGCTTCGCAAGCGGATTGCGGCGCAGTTGGGAATCCGCAGCACGAAATACCGGCCGTCGCATGCGCTGGCGCACGTCTGGCGATAGGCGGAAACTGTGGCTGCTCCGGTCCAATTGGCGGCGATCGACGCCGGGTCTAACGCGATTCGTCTGGTGATCGCGCGGGCTACCTCTCCTCAGCACATTCAAATCCTGGACAACGAACGCGCGGCGGTACGGCTGGGCCACAACGCATTTACGCGGCGCATGCTGGACAACGACACGATCGACCGGGCGGTACGGGCCTTCCGCGATTTTCGCGAGCGGATGGACCGCCATCATGTGGGCGCGTATCGCGCGGTGGCCACTTCGGCGGCGCGCGAGGCGCGCAACTACCGAAGCCTGATGGAGCGCATCCAGCGGAAAACGGGGATCGAACTGGAGGTGATCAGCAGCGAGGAAGAGGCGCGGCTGGTGTGCTCGGCGGTGCAGTGGACGCTCGGGGAGCGGATACGCCCGCGCGTGATTTTCGATTTGGGGGGCGGAAGTCTGGAAGTGAATTTTTTCAACCGGGGCGTGCTGGAGCGGCGCGTGGCGCTCCCGCTGGGAACGATTCGGGTGATGGAGACCTACAAAATCCAGGGCGCAATCGGCGAAGACACCGCGGGGCGGCTGCGCCATCACGTGATGTCACTCTTGCGCAGCGCCATGCCCGCGCCGCCGAAACTGGGGCGAGCGACGGCGGTGGCCTGCGGCGGCAACGCGGAAGCGCTGGTGCGGATGGCAGCGGGACCGCTGATGGGACGCATCCCGACGATGAACGTGCGGCTGCTGCACGATCAGATGTGGCGACTGCTGGGACTAGACGTGGCGGGGCGAATGCGCGCCTTCCGGGTGCGAGAAGATCGCGCCGAGGTGATGGGCATCGCGGCGATCATTATCACGACGCTGGCGAAGTGGCTAGGATTGCGGTCGTTGCTGGTGCCTGGCGTGGGGGTGCGCGAAGGGATTCTGCTCGACCTGGTGGGGCAGCAATACTCGGCGGGCATGGCAACGGAGGAAGATCGCGGGCGAGCCGCGGAGCTGCTGGCGGGCGTGCGCTGGTTTGCGCGGCGACTGAGTTACGACGGGCAGCATGCTGAACAGGTGGTACGGCTGGCGCTTTCGCTCTTCGATCAACTGCGGCCGCTTCACGAAATGGGCGCAGAGCAACGTCTGGCGCTGGAAATGGCGGCGCTGCTGCACGATGTGGGGCATTTCGTGAATCGCAAGGCGCATCACCGCCATGGCGAATACCTGATTCGCAACGGCGAGATTCCGGGATTGCGCGGCTGGCGGCGCGACATGGTGGCGGCGCTGGTGCGCTATCACAATTGCAAGTCGGAGCCGCAGCTGGAGCATGCGTCGTATGCGTCGCTCGAGGGACCGCGGCGGCGGCAGGCGAGAATGCTGACTTCGCTGCTGCGCATCGCCGAAAAACTGGAATCGGAGCACGCCCAGCGAATCGCGGGCGTGGACGTGCAGATCGCCGGAGGGCGCGCGATTTTCGTGATTCGAGCGGCGGAAGGAACGCGGTTGGATTTGGCCGGACTCGAGCGCAAGTCTGAACTCTTCGAAAAAGAATTTCATCTCAGGGCGGAATTCCGCCGCGCGCAGAGGAAAGAGCAGGTGGCGTAATCATGATCGTATATCTGGTGAGGCACGGCATCGCCGTGGAGCGGACCGATCCGAAGTGTCCGCCGGAGGCGGAGCGCCCGCTGACGGCGGAGGGCGTGAAGAAAACACGAGGAGCGGCCCTGGGTCTGCGCGCCATGGGCGCGAAACCCGACGTGTTTCTGACCAGCCCGCTGGTGCGCGCGGTGCAGACGGCGGAAATCTTCGCCGAAGCTCTGGGATATTCACCGGAAAAAATCCGGGTCGTGGATGCGCTGAAGTCCACGGGCAATCCGGCGGAGGCGGTGAAGGAACTGGCGCGATTGCGCGCAAAAGAAGCGGCTTGCTTCGGGCACGCGCCGCATCTGGATCAAATGATCGCGCAAATGGCCGTGGCGCGCGGCGTGTTCACGCAACTCAAGAAGGCGGGCGTGGCCTGCCTGGAGCGCGAAGCTTCGGGGCGGTGGGATTTGCTGTGGCTGGCGACTCCGAAAGCGCTGCGTCAACTGGCGGAATAGATTTTGCGCGGTTCGGAGGCGGCGCTGCGCAGCGTGTGTCCCCAGCCAAAGCCCGCGCGCCAGACAAGCCAAAGGGACTCCTTGTCTGAAACGCGGAGGCGAAATTCCTCGAGGCGCGTTTTACGCGCGGCCTCAATCTTTTTCAGCCACGCTTCGACGGCGATAGCGTCCATTCCGGCGTGGTGACGAACGAGGTCGGCTCGCAAGACGTCGAGATCGTGAACTTCTCCCAACAGATCCTGCATTCGCTTCAGATCGCCGCCCCAAACTTCATAGCGCTGCGGAAGGAAATTTTCGACCACGTAGCGGAACTGCTTCAGGCCGATGCGCAAGCGGTGCCAGGCGACCCGGCTGCGGCCGCGCCGCGCGCGCTGATACAACTCGACCGAATCATGCAGCCGCGAGAGCGCCAGGCGCTGGAAGACGACACTCTCGGCCGGGAAGAATTGCGATCGATCGGGAAGCTTGCGCGCCCATTTTTTCCAGCCCTTGCGGTCGAAGCGGTCGAGTTCGCGAAGCGATTCGCGCCGGCGCGTGGTTTCCTGCTGGGCCGCAATTCGCAACATGTGCTTCCGGACCGAATCTCCTGGATCGCTGAGCTTCTTGATCCATTCACGGGCGACTTGGGCGTCGCGCAGCGAGCCGAGCGCGCGAAACAGGTCGCGGGTGACTTTTTTGATTTTCTTCCAGCCAGGATCGGGATTGACCTCGGCCAGGGCCTCGGCCATGGTTCGGCAGCGACGAATGGCCACGCGCAAATCGTGAACAGCCTCGGCATTCCAGTCGCCGCGGACCTGCACGGCGAGTTCCAGGACGCGCTGCATCCAGAATTCCAGGCCAGCGCGACGCGCGGGAACTGCAGTAGAGATGAGAGAAACGGAAGCCATCAGGTGCCTGCCCGCAAGAAATGCCCCGGAGAGAAGAGCGATGCTACACCCCTAGCGTGAATTTTGCCAATCGGAGCACTGTGGATAACTGGCCAGCGCGATGGGCAGGACGAGGCTACTAAAGGCGTCTGCCGTTTGCTCGGCCAAGCGGACGGGCGCGGGCAACTGGCTGTCTTTTGACACTGGATTCACCCGGCGCTAACATTTGGTCCGCAGCGTGTAAGGCTGGGGTTGGGCTTTCCCCTTTGTAGTCAGCCGAATGGGAGCAACAGTGCGTCTGCTGGGCTTGATGGTGTGTGCGGCGATGATGGGCACATGCAGCGGCGCGCCGGCGCAAGGGCAATCGGCGATTCAAGATGCAACAAAAGAAGCGTGCCCGCGGCCAGCGCTGGAAAGCGCCGCATCAGCGCCCCCGGAAGTGCGAAGCCGGGGCGGTGTTCTACGCGTCGAGCTAGCATTCCGCAGCGATACGGACTCGAACGGGCAGCAACGATTTTGCTACATCGCCGCGGACGGCAGCGAAGCGCCGACGCTGCGGGCCAATCCGGGCGATACCGTGATCCTCCTGCTGCGCAATGAAGTGCAAGCCGCATCCGCGAAGGCAGATCCCGCGGCGATGCCCGCGCGTATGATGATGGATCATTCACGCGCCGCGGAAACGGCTGGCGACCGGTCGAAGGCCGATGCAGCTTGCGCGGGCGGCGCGGCGATGACCGTCCAATACACGAATATTCATTTTCATGGGCTGACCATCCCGCCGGTTTGTCATCAGGACGATGTGCTGAACACTTCGATCGCGCCTGGCTCGCCCGCATTCGAATACCGTTTTCAGATTCCCGAAGACGAAGAGCCCGGGCTCTACTGGTATCACCCGCACGTGCACGGCTTCAGCCGATTTCAGGTGGCCGGGGGTGCTTCGGGCGCGCTGATCGTGGAAGGAATCGCGCGGAGAGACACGGACTTGGCGGGCTTGCCGGAGCGAATTCTGATCGTGCGCGATCAGGCGCTGGTGAATCCGAATGCGCCGCCATCGAAGAACGGCGTCCCGGAGCCGCCGGTGGTGCTGGACCGCGACGGAGATATTTTAAATACCGGCACGGGAACGGGAAAGCCGGCGCGCGATCTCTCTCTGAATTTCGTGACGGTTCCCTACCCCGATTATCCTCCCGCGACGATAAAGATGCGCCCATCGCAAAAAGAATTTTGGCGAGTGCTGAATGCTTCGTCACTGACCTATCTGAACCTCGAGGTGCAGTTTGGCACGGCGGCGCAGCCACTGGGTGTGGTGGCGCTCGATGGCGCACCGCTCAGCGCGCACGGTGGCGGGGCGAATCAGCTCGTGTGGATGAGCCATCTGGGAGTGCCGCCGGGCGGGCGGGTGGAATTTGTGGTGAAGGGGCCGTCAGCAGGAGTCGCGGCACGTCTGGTGACGCGCAGCGTGAATACGGGGCCGGCCGGCGAAAACGATCCGAATCGTCCACTGGCGAAGATCGTAACTGCGGCGGACGCCACGGAACCGGCACCAGCCCTGTCGTCCGCACCGTCCGCGCCAGTGGCAACTGCGCTCGG
>JBAVQT010000324.1:0-6122 GCA_049694295.1 Candidatus Acidiferrales bacterium | reverse complement strand
ATCGTAAGCAGTTGTTTTGACTGAAAAGAATCAGAAATGGGGCGTTAACGCCGATGAAACTGCGGCCGATAGCGGCTGGGAGCGACTACTAGGGGAAAACACCTACTCATTCGGGGAAAGTGATTCCTATCTCGTCTAAGATCAGATGGTTGGAGCTGCGGTACTACGTGATTCTATGGCGAGTCAAAATGTGAGGATGACGCGGGGTGCCGGGGAAATATTGAGCTCCGCTGTGGCAGGAATTCAGAGGGATATGGGGCTGTGTGGAACTTGAGGAACGCCCCTAAAGGGCCATTCGGGATGGAAAAAAAGTTCCCTTCGAGAGGTCGAAAAATTGGACATGGCGCTGATTAAAATGGACTTAGCTGAGAGGGTGCGCGGCACATAGATGGCGAGTAACCTGCACATAGTGGGCTGATGAACGCGGCAAGTCCAGCCGGCGGTCTGAGTAGCATGCGGACGGGATGCCGCGGTCAAATGGCAAGCTAACTTGCGTTCTTGTTGCACGGAGACCCATGGGAAGCGACACTATGCCGAATGTTATGCGAGGCACGCAGGCGCGGGAAGGCGTCTTGCGAGCGAGCGCGAAGAATGAAAAAATCCAGAGGAGTGATTTCCGCCCAGCCATGCTAGAGACAGCGATTATTGGTGCCGGCCCTTATGGGCTCTCTGTTGCCGCCCATTGCCGATGGGCGGGCGTGCCGTTCCGCATTTTTGGCAAGCCGATGGACAGTTGGCGGTCACACATGCCAAAGGGAATGCTGCTGAAGTCCGACGGCTTCGCATCAAATGTTTCGGATCCCGACGGAAATTTCACATTACAGAAGTATTGCGCCGAGCAGGGCATCGAATACAGCGATATGGGCTCTGCGGTGCGGCTGGAGACGTTTGGCGACTATGGGCTCGCGTTCCAGGAACGAAATGTGCCGGAACTCGAGGACCGAATGGTAGTCGGACTGGAACGCACGCCGGAGGGTTTTGCGATCCGGCTGGACAACGGGGAAGCGTTGACGGCGCGGAGAGTGGTGCTGGCCGTGGGAATTACACATTTCAGTTACGTGCCGGCCGAGCTGAAGCAATTACCGCCCGAATTTCTGTCGCACAGTTATGATCAATGCGATCTGGAACGATTTCGCGCCAAGAGCGTGGTGGTGCTAGGGGCGGGCTCGTCCGCGCTCGATCTGGCAGGATTGTTGCATCAGAGCGGAGCCAACGTGCAGTTGGTGGCGCGGCGGACAGCGCTGCAATTTCACACCAGGCAAGGCGGGCCTTCGGGGCGCCGGTCGTTGTGGGATCGGATTCGACATCCGAAATCGGGACTTGGTCCAGGGCTGAAGACACGTTTCTGCGCCAACTCACCCATGGCTTTTTACCACATGCCGGAAAGTTACCGTCTGAAGACGGTGCGGACGTTACTGGGGCCGGCCGGAGGATGGTTCGCCAAAGAAATGGTGATCGGACGCGTCCCCGTGCAGCTGGGATGCACGCCGGTGGGAGCGGAAGTGGTGAACGGCAAAGTGAATCTGAGGCTTCGGGAGGAGAGTGGCAGCGAGCGCACGATTCAGGCCGATCACGTGATAGCGGCGACCGGATACAAGGTGGACATGGCGAGCCTGCCGTTCCTTAGCGCGGAGATCCGATCGAAGATCAAGATTGTCGGCGGGATGCCGGCGCTTTCGACCGCATTTGAATGCTCGGTTCCCGGCTTGTACTTCGTGGGATTGGCCGCGGCGAACAGCTTTGGCCCGCTGATGAGGTTCGCGTACGGATCGAAATTCGCGGCGACGCGGTTGTCCAAAGTCCTAGCGAAATCGGTCGCCAAGGAGCGCGCAAACGCGGACGCTGCTAGGCCCGTGGCCGCCACGAAGTGAAGAATCCGGTGCAGCGCGACGAGGTCGAGCGTCTGGTTCCCAGCATTCAAATGACGGGACCCGAATCGTCGAGCGCAACCCAGAGGCCCTCGAAAGCATGAAGAGAGAAACCATGGCGCTGCACGTCGGATACGACGGCGACCCCACGACGAGAGCCGTGGCGGTGCCGATCTATCAAACGGTGGGGTTCGAATTCGACAGCGCGGAACATGGAGCGGCGCTCTTCAACCTGGAAGTACAGGGCAACATCTACACGCGGATCGGAAATCCCACGAATACGGTGCTGGAGAAACGAGTGGCGGCGCTCGAGGGCGGGGTGGAAGCCTTGAGCGTCAGCTCGGGGATGGCCGCGGTGCACTACGCGCTGTGGAATATCACCGAGGCGGGCAACAACATCGTTTCATTGCCGCAGCTTTATGGCGCGACGTACACGCTGATCGCGCACCTGATGCCGAAGCAGGGAGTGGAGGCGCGATTCGCGGCCAGCGATTCTCCGCAGGACGCGGAGAAATTGATCGACAAAAACACGCGCGCGGTTTTCTGCGAGAGTGTGGGCAATCCCGCGGGAAATGTGGCGGACATTGAAGGGTTGGCGAAGGTGGCGCACCGGCACGGCGTGCCACTGATCGTGGACAACACGGTGGCGACGCCTGTGCTGCTGCGGCCGATCGAGTACGGCGCCGACGTGGTGGTGCATTCGATGACGAAATTTATGGGCGGGCATGGCACCACGATTGGCGGGATGATCGTGGACAGCGGGAAATTTCCGTGGCTGGAATACGCGGACCGCTTTTACATGCTGACGCGGCCCGAGCCTGCGTATCACGGCGTGGTGTACACCGAGCACTATGGCGCGGCGGCGTTCGTGGCGCGGTGCCGGACCGTGGCGCAACGAAACACGGGAGCGACACTTTCTCCTTTTAATGGATTTCTGCTGCTGCAGGGAATTGAAACCATGGCGCTGCGCGTGGAGAGGCACGTGGAGAACGCGCGAAGGGTTGCGGAGTTTTTGCGGGGACATCGCCGGGTGCAGTGGGTGAACTATGCGGGATTTCCGGACAGCCCGATGTTCGCGATGGCGCAAAGATATTTGGGATCGAAGCGATGCTCGCTGCTGACGTTCGGAGTGAAGGGCGGATTTGAGGCGGGGACGAAATGCTTCGATGCGTTCAAGCTGTTCAAGCGGATGGTGAACATGGGCGACGCAAAATCGCTGTCGTGCCATCCGGCTTCGACGACCCATCGCCAACTGACGGCTGAGGAGCAGAAGAAGGCCGGCGTGACGCCGGAGATGATCCGGCTGAGCGTGGGGATCGAGCACATCGACGATATTCTCGCGGACCTGGACCAGGCGCTCGAGAGCGTGGCGAATTGAGGATCATCGGCATGAAAGCGGCGATCGAATCGGGAGAGATGCGATGCCAGTGATGATTGACGGCGGGCGAGTCCCTCCGTGCTGGTCGGGAAAAGGCGGCGTGCGGTCCGGAGGCACGGCGGAGCGAAACGGCGCGCAGACGGAATGCATTCGCATTGCGCTGATCAACAATATGCCGGATTCGGCGCTGGAAGATACCGAACTTCAATTTCTGGAGCTTTTGGAAGCGGCGGCGGGCGAACAGCCGGTGATGGTGAAGCTGTACTCGCTGCCCGAAGTGCCGCGAGGCGAGCGCGGGCAGCAGCATCTGAGCAAATATTATTACGATCTATATGATTTGACGAACAGCAAGTTCGATGGCGTGATCGTGACGGGCGCGGAACCGCGCCGGCCCGACCTGCGCGACGAACGTTATTGGCCGGAACTGACTGCCGCTATGGATTGGGCGCAGCGCAACGCGGTCTCGACAGTGCTTTCGTGCCTGGCGGCGCACGCGGGGGTGCTCTACAGCGACGGAATCAGCCGGCAGCCGCTGGGGGACAAGTGCGTGGGCGTATTCGAGCACAAGAAAATGTGGGAGCACCCGCTGACGGAGGGAGTGGAAGAGGCGATACGGGTTCCGCATTCGCGGTGGAACGATCTTCGGGAAAGCGACCTGACATCGGCGGGCTACACGATCTTGATGAAATCGCTGGACGCGGGGGTGTGCCTGTTCGCGAAGAAAAAGGGGAAGTGCCTGTTCGTCCATTTTCAGGGGCATCCGGAATATCAGGCGCAGACGCTGCTGAAGGAATACCGGCGAGACGTGAAGAGGTATTTGAGGCAGGAACGCGAGATATATCCTTCGATGCCGGTGGGATATTTCAGCGAGGCCGCCGAAAAATTGATGAGCGAGTTTCAGAAGAGGGCGCAGCAGGATCGGAAAGAAGAAGTGCTGGCGGATTTTCCGGAAGCGGCCGTTACCGAGGCGCTGGAAAACACCTGGCACTCTTCGGCGGCGCGCGTTTACCGCAATTGGCTGAAGTACATTGCGATGCGAAAGAGCGAAGCTCCAGCGTATGCGATGGCGGCGCGCGTGGGACGCAGGTAAAATCGCCGTCGTGAGGCGATCGCGCGGCGGCACGACAACACGAATAGCGGTAACTCCAGAGAACGCTCTCCATGAGCGCCCCCGATGAATGAAAGCCGCGCGGCGGAAATTCTGAAAAACCTTCCTGAACGAATCAGCGACGTGGTGAAGCCATGGGCCGAGAGTTCGCCGGACCATCCGGCGCTGGTGGAGACCTCCGGCGCATGGACCTATAGGCAACTGGCTGCGGCAGTGGGCGAGACTCGAAAGTGGCTGGAAGCGAGCGGAGTGCGCCCTGGCGATCGAGTGATGATGGTGTGCGAAAACTGCCGGGCGTTCGTGGCGATACTGCTGGCCGCGGCGGAGTTGGACGCATGGCCGGTGCTGGTGAACGCGCGCGTGGCGGCTCGCGAAGTGGACCAGATCCGCGATCACTGCGGCGCGCGGCTGGTGATCTATACCACCAGCGTGTCGCCCCATGCGGCGCAGCATGCGAAGCGGCACGGGGCTGCGATCGGTGAGGTGACGAACCTGGGTGCGATCGGAGTTGGACAGTTGAACCACGAAGTCGATCCTGAGCCCATCGAGACGGAGGTGGCCAGTCGGGTGGCGGCTCTGATCTACACATCGGGGACGACCGGGATGCCCAAGGGGGTGATGCTGAGCCATCGGAATCTGCTGTTTCTCGCGGCGGGCTCGGCGAAGATACGTTCGCTTGCGCCGGAGGACCGGCTTTACGGAATTTTGCCGATGTCGCATGCGGTGGGACTCTCGGTGGTGCTGCTGGGCGCGTTGTTGAGCGGGACGACGCTTTATCTGGCTCCGCGATTCGATCCGGTTGCGGCATTGGCGTCGTTTGAGCGCGACCGGCTGACGGTGGCGCTGGGAGTGCCGGCGATGTTCGCACTGCTGGTGGAGTACGCGAAATCGAAGGGACTCGCTGCGTTGCGGTTTCCGGCGCTGCGGATTATTTCTTCGTCCGGCGCGCCGCTGCACGCGGCGCTGAAGGCAGACGTGGAGCAACTTTTCGGGATGCCGCTTTACAACGGCTACGGCGTGACGGAATGCTCGCCGACCATTGCGCAAATGATTGTGGAAGCGCCGCGATCGGATACGTCGGTAGGTCCGGCGTTTCCCGGGATTGAAGTGAAGCTGGCTGGGCCCGATGGGAATGCGGTGGCCGAGAGAGAAGTGGGTGAGCTCTGGGTGCGGGGACCGACGGTGATGAAGGGCTACTATCGAGCGCCGGAAGAAACGGCGGAGGCGATCAGCGCGGAAGGATGGTTTAACACGCGGGATCTGGCGCGGTCGGAGGACGGGAATCTTTTTATCGTGGGCCGCACCAAGGAATTGATAGTGCGGTTTGGGTTCAATGTGTACCCGGCGGAAGTGGAGGCGGTGCTGAACGCGCATCCCGCGGTGGCGCGATCCGCCGTGATCGGGCGATCGGGCGCGGGCGTGGAGGGCGGGGAAGAGGTGCTGGCCTTCGTGCAACTCGTGCCGGAAACCGCGGCGAGCGAAGCGGAAATTTTGGCGCACGCCACGCAGCACCTGGCGCCCTATAAAGTGCCTACGCAGATTTTTGTGGTGGCGGCGATGCCGCTGACGCCGACGGGCAAGGTGATGAAGGACGAGTTAGCAAAGATGGCGGCCGCGAGTACGCCGGCGAAGTAGCGCGATTTTTCCGCACCGATCGATTCAGCCGGAATTTGAAAATACGGTGTGGGCAGCGCGCCCGGAGACTCCCGGAACGCAGTCAGTTCTTTTGGGGCTGGGAGCTGTCGTCGGAGTCGGTGGGGCTGGTCTT
>JBAVQT010000323.1:0-1966 GCA_049694295.1 Candidatus Acidiferrales bacterium | reverse complement strand
GATCGTTGGAAGGCACGGGGGAAATGGTCGGCACGTTCTGCGACTTTTGATCGGCCGCGGGTGTGTTGGCAGTTTGGCCGGGTGCGGCATTTTGGGATGACGCTGTGAACGAAACGAAAAGCGAAGCGCAAAGCGCCACAGCGACGAGCGATCCGGAAAACAGCAGGCGCGGCACGGCAACTCTTGAGCGAGTGGATTTCATGGGGCTCCGCAGCAGAAAAGTGAAGGCGGCGCCCAAGCCCCGCCTTGTATCGCTCCATTATATTCGAGTCCGCCGAGGCCTCCGGAGTTGTCTTCAAAGGTTTCCCAGCAAGAACTGGGCGATCCGATTGTAAAGCACCACCTGCGCGGCGCGGTCGCTCATGCCATGCCCGCGGCCGGGAAAGATCATCAGGTCGGCGGGATATTTTCCGGCGTCCACCAGTTCGTTGAGCACTTCTGCGGTGTTCGCGAAGTGCACGTTGTCGTCGCCGGTCGAGTGAATCAGCAGCAGCTTGGCGCGCAGTTCGGCGGCCTGATTGACGGGCGATGAATTCTTGTAGCCGTCGGGATTGTCCTGCGGCCGGCCCATGTAGCGTTCCGTGTAGATGGTGTCGTAGAGATGCCAGTCTGTGACCGGCGCGACGGAAACGCCGGCCTTGAAAACACCGGGCGCGCGGAAGAGAGCTTCGAGCGTCATGTAGCCGCCGTAGCTCCAGCCCCAAATGCCGACGCGCGAAGGGTCAACGTAGGAAAGAGATTTCAAATATTTTACGCCGGCGAGTTGGTCTTCGAGTTCAACCTTCCCGAACTGATGATAGATGGGCGTTTCGAACGCGTGGCCGCGTCCCCAGGAGCCGCGATTATCAACCGTAAAAATAATGTAGCCCTTTTCGGCGAGTATCTGGTGAAAGAGTCTGGTGCGCGGATCCCACTGATCGACGACTTCCTCGACATGCGGGCCGCCGTAGACGTAGACGAGTACCGGATATTTTTTCGCGGGGTCGAAATCGGGCGGCTTGATCATCGCGGCATAAAGCTTGGTGCCGTCGTCAGCAGGCAGAGTGAGGAATTCGACGGGCGAGAGATGATAGCCGGCGAGTTCGGAGACTTTGTTTGCGTTGATGACAGCGACCAGCGTGCCGTCGGCGCGGTAGAGATCCTGACGCGGCGGCGCGGCGGCGGTGGAGAAAGTGTCAACGAAAGCGCCGGCGCCTGGAGCGATGGAGACGTCATGCGTGCCGGGATCGTGGGTGACGCGAGTGATGGATTTATCGGCGAGCGATACTCGATAAAGGTTGTTCTGGGTGACGCTGTCTTTGTTCGAAGAGAAATAAACGAAGCCGCCGGTTTCATCCACGGAAACTGGCGTGGTTGCGCCGGGGCCGAATCCGCCGGGCGCCGAAATATTCCAATCGCCGGAGGTGAGCTGCTCGAGCTGGCGGCCGGAAAGATCGTACAGATAGTAATGGCGGAAGCCGCTGCGCTCGCTGGACCAGAGGAAACGTTTGTTATCCGAGAAAAAGTACAGATCGTCGCTTATGTTGATCCAATATTTGTCGGTTTCGGTGAGGACGGATTGCGACTCGCCGGTCGCAGCGTTGCAGAAAAGCAGATCGAGGTGATTTTGCGCGCGGTTGAGGCGCTGAATGGCTACGCTGCTGCTATCGCGGAGCCAGTCCACGCGCGCCAGATAGACATCGGTGTCGCTGCCGGTGTCCATCCATTGGGTCTGCGCGTTGGCGACGGAGACCACGCCGACGCGGACGATGGGATTCGCTTCGCCGGCTTGGGGGTAGCGCGTGTATTCCATCGCGCCGGTGGGCGAACTCATATCCATGATCGGATAGCGCGTCACGGGGCGCTCGTCCATTTCGTAGTAGGCGACTTTCGAGGAGTCGGGCGACCACCAGTAGGCGGTGCGCGCGTCGAGCTCTTCGGGATAAACCCAGTCAAGCTTGCCTTTCAGGACTTCTTCGCTGCCGCC
>JBAVQT010000322.1:0-3002 GCA_049694295.1 Candidatus Acidiferrales bacterium | reverse complement strand
AGACTGAACAATCCGATCAATCCAACCAACAGTACGATGAACGGCGCCGCCGTGTTCTGTTTGTTTTCCATTCCAACTCCTGGAGGGTGCGGCTTCTCGGGGGCCGTTGATCGAGGGGAAGGTATGGCAGGCCCAAAGGGATGTCAATCGCCGGAGCTGGTGTGCCGGGGGCTGGCTGGGGCGCTCGCTAAAGCATCACGCGAAAAGAATCGGCGTCTGGCTCGATGAGCGCGTTGTCAATCAGGCGCGTGCCGCCGACGAAGGCCGCGAGCAGTACCAGACAGGAGCGGCGGAGGGCCGCGACCGGCTCGAAGGTTTCCGCGTCCACGATCTCGACGTAATCCACGGCAACCTCCGGCGCGGACTTCAAGACATCACGAGCAATGGCGATCAGGCGCGCGGCATGGCGTTCACTCGATTGCTCGATGGCACGGCTGACGGCCGCGAGCGCGCGATGGAGAACCGTGGCCGAGCGGCGCGAGGCGGGATCGAGATAGACGTTGCGCGAAGAAAGCGCGAGGCCGTCGGGTTCGCGCACGATGGGGCAGACAATCGGCTCGGTGAAAAGATTCAAATCGGCGGCCATCCGCTGGAGGATGCGGGCCTGCTGGGCGTCTTTGCGGCCGAAATAGGCGAACCGCGGCTGCACGATTTCGAAAAGCTTCAGGACCACGGTAGCGACGCCGCGAAAATGGCCGGGACGCGAGCGGCCCTCGAGGCGTTCGCTCAGGCCTTCGACGGTGACCGAGGTGCGAAAACCGGGCGGGTAGATTTCCTCGGGCGTGGGCGCGAAAAGATAGTCGACGCCGAGTTTTTCGAGGGCTTCGCAATCGGCCTCAAACGGGCGCGGATATTTTTTCAGGTCTTCGGCGGGCGCGAATTGTTTGGGATTGACGAAGATCGAAACCACAACGGGCGAACATTCCTGGCGCGCGCGGCGAACGAGCGACGTGTGGCCGGCGTGCAGCGCGCCCATGGTGGGCACCAAGCCGACCACGCGATCATCGAGCGCCGCAGTGCGGCCCACTTGCTTCATCCAGTCAACGGTGCGAATGATTTCCATGGGAGTGGATTCGCGCGCTGCGAATCAGGCGGGCTCACGTGCGGCGCGCTGGCGATAAAAGAAAATCATGTCGGTGGAGCCTGCCTTGGCGCCCGACTGGCGGAGCAGCGTGGCGATCTGGCCGCGATGATAGGTGCCGTGATTGGCGACGTGCTGGAGCATTTGCCAGGGCGGCGAAGCCTGCGGCACACCGGCGGTGGTTTTGTATTCGATCAAGCGACGAAGATCTTCGGCGGTGAGCGAGGCGATGTAATCGCGGAGATTGCCGTCAATTTCTTCCCAGCGGCGGCGAATGGCGGCGAGATCGGGAAATTCGGAATTGGGAGGATAAGCAGAGTGCGAGCGGCCATGCCAGCGCTCGTGCCAGAGCCATTCGATCAGCATGATGTGGACCAACGTATCGCGGATGGAGCGGTAACTCGAGCCCAGATCGCGCGTGAGTTGCTCATCGGAGAGCGCGGCGCAAGAATCGAGCGTGCGACGATTAGCCCAGGAGTTGTATTCAAAGAGCAGGCGAAAATCCTCGACGTTCATGCGAGCAGTCTCCTTTGGCGGCGCGCGCAGGCGAGCGCGGCTGACGCGCTGCGATTGGTATCAGGTGCGCTGGCGGGCCAGGCGTTCGCCGGGAGCGCTGCCGGAGATTTCGGCGGGCGAATGAAACGATTCCGCGTCGGAGGGGAAGCGGCCGGCCTGAACGTCGTCACAATATTCGACGACGGCACGGGAAATTTCGGCGGAGAGATCGGCGTAGCGGCGCGCGAATTTCGGCGTGTGGCCGATGGTGAGGCCGACGAGATCGTGAAAAACGAGAACCTGGCCGTCGCAATCGGGTCCTGCGCCGATACCGATGGTGGGAATGCGAAGCTGCGAAGTGATGCGGGCGCCGAGATCACGCGGCACGGATTCGAGGACCACGGAGAAAGCGCCAGCGGCTTCGACGGCGCGCGCATCGCGCTCGAGCTGGCGCGCGGCGGCGGCCGTCTTTCCCTGGACGTGAAAACCGCCCATGGCATGGATGGATTGCGGCGTGAGGCCGATGTTGCCCATGACGGGAATTTCGGCTTCGACGAGACGCGCGATCAATTCGATGCGGCGTTCGCCGCCCTCGACCTTGACGGCTTCGGCGCCGCCTTCCTTGATGAGGCGAACGGCGTTGCGGACAGATTCATCGAGGGAGATATGAAAGCTGCCGTAGGTCATGTCGGCAACGAGAAGAGCGTGTCGCGTGCCGCGGCGCACGGCGCGAACATGGTGCAGCATTTCGTCGAGCGTGAGAGGCAAAGTGCTGTCGTGACCGAGCGTGACCATGGCGAGCGAATCGCCGACGAGGAGAATGTCGACGCCAGCCTGGTCGAGAAGATGCGCGGTGGGATAGTCGTAGGCCGTGAGGCAGGTGATTTTCTGCGCGGCTGCGGCTGAATTTGCGGAAGAAAGCTGCTTGCGGGAAAGAATGTCAGGCACGGTGATTTTACCGTTGCCCGCACGGGGCGCTGCGCTCATGTTGTCCTCCGGTGCCGCTCCCAGACTTCGGGATGCAGCCCGCTTACTGAGTAAATGCTAACAGAAATGGGCAGGGTTCGGCAAACGAATGGAAGGCGAGCGAGTGGGTCAGTCTCCGATGGCGCGACGAATCGGGGAGGTGGAGTTACTTCCGAATAGCCCGTTATCCGGGAGGAATCGCGATTGGGCGACTTGTTAATGCCGACAAGCCGACCTATCATCACCAATTCGCGGGCTGAGCACGCCAAATTGAGGGGCGGCGTTGCAGGCAGGAACGAGCCCACTGTGGTGGACGGCGGAAGACGCGAAGCGGCTGGAGACAGGCGAAGAGTGCAACTCCGCCCTGCAAGCAGAGAAGCTACTTCCAGAAGCTCTCTACGAATTACTTAAAGCGCGGGAAGAACCAAAATTTCCTGGACGATTTGTCGAAATCCGGTCC
>JBAVQT010000321.1:0-1584 GCA_049694295.1 Candidatus Acidiferrales bacterium | reverse complement strand
CATCTATGCGGAGGCTGAAATCAACGCGCTCGCCGGGCACGCGCCGCAGGCCGTTGCCTCGCTACGCGAAGCCTTCGAGAAGGGCTATCCCGCTCAACTTGCGGCCGATGATCCCGAACTCCAATCGCTGCACCAGAACCCCGACTACCTCGCTCTGATCAAGAAATACTCGACGCCCGCGAAGCATTAGCCCCCCTCAGACTTAACCCGATATTTCTCGAAGGCTCGCGCAGCTGCTCCGGCAGCGCCGTTCGCTCGCCTGGCGGTCTTCCCATGCCGCTCTTAAGCGCTGTTACTTTATTGGCGTGCGCATCGGCATCACTCGGCAGCATGAGGGGTACCGTTCGCGGGACATGCGGGAGGGAATTCAGGAGCAAGGCATTCGCGGCGAAGGTCGCTCGCGCGAGCGCGGAGAAATAAAAAAACGGGGAATTCCGGGCCATTGCTGGCCGGAACTCCCCGTCGAACGCTCAGACTGCGGCTTGGCGCCGCGTCTGCCTAAACTTGGCCGTGTACGCGCTTGCGCACAATCCCCACGCCCAGCAGCATAATCAAGCCCGTCATCGATAGCAGTATTGCGCCGGGCTCAGGTACGAATGTCAGCGTCTGAGTAGGAGTTCCCGGAGCAAACCCAGGGCCTGAAAGAGTGAAGATATCCCCAGTCCCGATGAATCCCACACACTGCTCCGCTGGCTGGTTAATTCCATTTGCCATGCACGGACCGCTGCCAGTGAGGATGAACAGCAAATCGCCACTCTCCACTGTCTCGCTCACGCTCGCAAAAATGTCCGATTCAATACTGATGCTCTGGCCCGGTACGGGAGCGAACAGTAGTTGCAATTCCGAGATCGTCGCCGCTCCCGTGTATTCGAACGAGAAGGAGAACTGCTGATCCGGGATCGATACGCTAAAGTCGCTCAGGTCCGACACGGGGATCGCGTCCCCGCCTTTATTGATCTTGAACGTAGGATCTTCGTCCGCCTTCGCCACACTCGCCCCCATGGCGATCACTGCCAGCACAGCTAACACACGCCAAAACTTCATCCGCGCACCTCCGCGCATCACTACTCGCAGGGCACTCTTGCACTTATGGTTCCATTACTAAGATTCTCATTGTGAGACGTAAACCCTTTGTTTGCTTCATGAATTTTTCGTCTCATTTTAGGGCGCCTTCTGTGATGTGCAACTCTCTTCCTATCTTGCCTATCCAAGGCTATTCGTTGCACACTTTTCTAATCTTCTCCGGTCTCGCCGACTCCTCGGTATAGTTCCGAGCTCAGCGGCCTTCCGCCCGATACCGCCCGCATCGCCCCTCGATTTGACCGAGGCGATAATTGCGATTCTCGGCGTCGCCTCCCGGGGGCTGCCGACACCCACTGTTTCACCGGCTGCGCTTCGGCTTCGTACCTCGTTCCTACCGAGACATGCCTCTCGATTAGCCTTCCATCCGTCCCGAGGTTGCCGGCGCCTCTCGGCTCGCGGCGACTTCTCCAAAAATCTTCGCCGCTTCGTCATTTTCCACTCCGCTCGCGTTGACGCGCGTCCCCACTTCCGTTACGATAGCTTTGTTGTAGGGGCGGCTAG
>JBAVQT010000320.1:0-7673 GCA_049694295.1 Candidatus Acidiferrales bacterium | reverse complement strand
TCGCGCGCGGAGGACTGCTTCGTCTCGCTGGCGAAAGATGTTTGAAGCGAGTCAACGGAAGCCGCGATGGTGAGAATCGGCGGCACGGGAAAGCTGGCGAGAATCGGCCGGGCCATGGAATCCGGGGGTGCACTTACGGAAGATCGTGCGAATCGCTGCTTCAGACTGAGCGCAACGTCCTGTTTCACCTTCTGAGCCAGCCCGTGCTCCAGTCTAAGTCCTGCTGCCCGCCAGACATTGAATGAGGGAAGGCGGGCGCCGCGCTGCCACCAAGTTCCCCCGCCCATGGCCAGTAGGGTGAGGATGGCAATCGAACTCGCGATCGCGAAAACGCGCCAGGCCGAAGTGCGCACCTCGGGAGTCTCTCGCGGTGAACCTGGGAAAGTCAGCGAACCGAATGGTTGTTCGTGCGACCGACCGCGTGAATCACTCGGCGATTGTCCCGGCCTTTGCCCGCACCATGCGACCGGTTCGGGCTTATTTGTGACGGGCGCCACCACGCCAATTTTCAGATCCTCTATCGCTTCGTCGACGATCCTTGTGTCGATGCGCTTCAGGCCTGACGCGTAAGCGAGGGACATCGCGTTGAAGCAGAGATTATTAATGTTGCGAGGAATGCCGTGGCTGGCCTCGGCAATCTTCAATCGCGCGCCCACGGTGAGGAGGTCCGGTCCGGCATAGCCGGCCACCCACAAGCGGTGCGAGATATAAGTGTGCGTTTCCTCCGGGGTGAAAGGCCACAGGCGGATCACGGATGAGATTCGCTGGCGGAGCTGGGCCATCGAGGGTCGCGCCAGTTGCTCCTCGAGCTGCGGCTGGCCCGCGATCACGATCTGCATCAATTTCTTCCACGGCGTTTCGAAATTGGAGAGCAGCCGCACGGACTCGAGGATCTTCTCTTCGAGATTTTGCGCTTCGTCGATGACCAGGATAAATCGCCGGCCGGCATTCATTTCCTCCAGCAGCACCCGATTGAGCATCTCGCGAAGAGTTGGAAAATCTTTGCCGGCTGCCTCCACGCCCAGGTCTGAAAGAATGTGGCGCAGCAGCTCACGCGGCTGGCAATCGGTCTGGAACACGAATGCCGAGCGCGCCCGGTCGCGCTGGCCTTCGAGAAACTGATAGAGCAGCGTGGTCTTGCCCATTCCCGGCGGCCCGATCAGCGCCATGAAACCGCGGTTGGTCTCCGTGCCGTATACCAGCGAAGCCAGCGCCTCGCGATGCTGCGGCCCCAGATGCAGGAATCGAGGATCGGGTGTGACGCCAAAGGGCTGTTCGATCAGTCCGAAATGTTCGAGAAACATTTAGGGCCTCATCGTGCTGCTGGGGATCGAAGCCAGCACCTTCATATCGAGATAGCGCTGGAGCTCGCGGGGCGTGCGGAAATGCGGATCCAGCCGGTCTGCCGCGTAGGCCGCGCCTACGCTGAATGTTCCCGCAGTGAAAAATCCGCCCATCAGCAGCCAGCCCAGCTTGAGCGTCGGCAGCGCAGGCACCGTGGCTGCCTCCGCCACCGACACGTTGACGATCCGCTGGCGATCCAGCGCATCCAATATGCGAGCATCTTCCCGCTTCCGCAGATACAGCAGGTAATTCCCTTCGGCGGTTTTGACGTCGCGCAGTAGATCGGCCTGCTGCGCGCCCTGCGCGTCCAAGGTCCGCGCCATGGCTTGATAGCGTTTGACCACCCCCGCCTTTGCCGCAGCCTCGGCATCCAGTGCCGCGCGATCGGTTTCCGCTTTCGCGAGTTCAGTGGTCAGCCAGTCCTGCGCGGGCACGCGATCGGTCGTCACCTGCTCCATGGGCGATGCCTGGGCGCGGGTCAGAGCGGCGCGCGCGTCCGCGATCTGCGCCTCCAACTGCTGCATTGGCGGGTACGACGGCGAATACTTGCCTATCATTTCGCTGTGCTTCAATTCGAGCGACAGCAAACTGCTCTGCAGATCGGCCAACAATTGCGCGTTATCGAGTTTTTCTACTGCGGTAGTCTCGCGCGCCGGAGTGGCGGCAGCCTGCGCCTTGAGGGCAATGGCGCGTTCGCTGGCGCCCGCGGCGCTAGCCTGCGCTTGATTCAACTCGGATTCGAACTGGCTGAGCTGTTGCAGCACCAACGTTTTTTGCGCGACGGCATCCACCAGGCCCGAGGAGTTGTCGAAGTGAATCAATTGCGACTCGGCCCCCGCCAATTCTTCGCGATAGCGGGTGGCTTCCTGATCGAAAAAACCAAATGTGCCGGCCGGACGATGCACGGCGGCATGTTTCTCCTGGTACAGCGTGCCCAGCGTTTGCAGCACGCGAGCGGCCAGCGCGGGATCGCGCGAGGTGTAGGTCACGCGAATTAGCGTAGTTTTTTTGAGGGGTTCCACGATCAGCTGGCTTTGCAGCGTTTGCACGGAGCGCGCCAGGCGTGTCTCCGGTGTGGTACGGCTGCCGTGCAAGAAATTGGAGACACGGCGCATGCCGCGCTGCCATTGCGAGTCCGGCACGGAATTCAGTCCGCAGGCCAGAACCACGTTTTCGAGCAGATCGCGGCTCTTGATCAGTTCCACCTCCGAGTTGAGGTCTTCCTCCGACACGGCCGGTTGCGGTATAGCTCCGGAGGCCGGATCGGCATCCGGCGTCACCACCGGGTCCACGCGCTCGCGATTCACCAGAATTGTCATTTCCGATTGGTACTTGCGCGGAAGCAATAACCCGGCCAGCACCGCGCCGAGAAAAATCCCTAGAAAAAGCAGCCCCGCCAAGCGGCGCTGGCGAAAGAGAGGAGAGACTGCATCCCGCAGCGTTATGTCGATCAGCCGTGGCGAGTCGCTGGGGCGGATTGTGATCTCTTCCACGTCTCTATTCCTTTTGGCGCGCCCGCCTTGGTTTGTTCGTCAGGGCTGGTAATACGCGCCCACTCCGCTTCGCGGAATGAATCGCTCGATCTTCGAAATTGTGTTCTGCGGCACTACCAGCATGTCGCCGGGATGAATTTCGGGATCTTCGTTGACGTTGCGGCCTTTCAATATCTGCTTCAGATCCAGCCGCTTCACCTCATACCAGTCGTCGCCCACCCGCCGGAACAGCAGCACCTGCGAATGTTTCGCCGCGTCCGTGAATCCTCCGGCGATGGCGATCGCTTGCGTGGCGGTGATATTGCCGCGCAGATCGAATTTCCCGGGACTCTTTACCTGTCCATTGACGATGAACGAAGGCTTGTTGAAATCCTTCAACTGCACGGTCACCACCGGATGGAGCAGCACTTTAGCGTAGGCCGTCTGGATGGCGGCGACTGACTCTTGCGTGGTCAGCCCCTCCAAATGCACTTCGGGCGCGCCCACCAGGCTCGCGAATCCGTCCGGCTCGACGTTTACCGTCTGATTGAATTCCGGTGTGAGCGGAAAAGTCAGTCCCAGCACATCACTCGCGCAGATGCGGTAGCGGCCGTCACGGCGCTGCAGCGCAGGAGTGCCATCCGTCCGATTTTCGAAATTCAGGTCGGAGGAGGCATGTCCGGCAGGCGCCGCTGTTGCGGTGGGCGTTGGGGTCAGGTGATCCGCCAGCGGCTTTTGCTGTGCCAGCGCTGGCCCGGTGCAGGCCAGCAGAAACGCGATGAGTAGTGTGGTGCGCAAGTTCGCTTTTCCCATGTCTCCTCCTTTCCTGAAGCTTTTAAGCTGGTTCGAGATCGTAGCCATCCACGGCCAAAGCTACCGACCGTTGGATCAACTCCACGGAAACCACCATGCAGCGCTGGGAGTTGCGTGGCGCCAGAATTCCCTCCAGGCCATCCAATGCGCCGCCCCGAATCCGCACCCGGCTCCCGGTGCGCAGAAATTCGTGCGGCAGCAATGCCACGCGCTGTGCCAGCAGCGCTTGCACGCTTTCGATTTCCCGATCGGGAATCGCGATCGGAATGCCCCGCCACCCCACGAATCCCACCGCTCCCGGAATTCGCCGCAAAGCAGAGCGAACTTCAGCGCGGTAGGGAGCGTGCAGAAAGGTGTAGCCCGGGAAGAGCGGCATATCTACTATTTTGCGGCGATCGCTCCAGCGGTGAATTTCGACGCACAGCGGCAGGAACGATTGCAGACCCTCTTCGTGCAGCTGCTGCGAAACTTTTTTTTCATGACGGCTGCGCGTCCAAATGGCAAACCATTGCGGAACGTCATCGGGCGCCACGGGCGCATCGGCGGTTACCGCAACCGTCGCTCTCGATGCCGCGATCGTCAGCGCGCCGGGGTAGGTCAGTTCGGGCAACGCGAGTGGAAATCTGATCGCGGCGCTGGTTGCGCTCATCGGACCCCGGCCCCGTTCTGACGCCCGCGCTTGCTCAGCTTCCGCACAGATTCACCCGATCGCTCGCCACCGCGAATCCCATATGTCCGCCGGCGGTCTTTTCGGTGCGCAACACGCGGCCCTGCGCTTCAATCGATAGCAATCGCGTCTCCCCGGCCAGCGGAGGAAGGAAAATGTTCATTATTATGGACGCGCCGCGTGGCGGGCATTCGGGCGCCACCAGGTACGCGCCTTTCTGGCTGACGTCCCGCGTCAGGCCTTGCAGTTCGCGACTGCGCCCAGAGCTGTCTTCCCAGCGAAATGTGGTGCGAGCTTGCAGGTTGTACCGCACCGCGTTGCGAGCATCGGTCGGCTTCGTCAGTGGCTGCGAGACGGCGGGTGCCATGTTGGTCGTCACTCTCATTGATCGTGTCTTCTCCACCTGATTGGCGTTCGCGGCGCATCGTATGGCGTGTTTCAAAATGCAACAAGTGGCGGAACGTCTTGCACCGCAGGGCGCTTTGTTTCTGGTGCCGCATGGCTGGAGACGCGGCGGCTTTCGTAGAGACGTGCATCTCAGCGGGCCGCGATACTCGCCAAGGGAGACTTGATGGCGAACAAGCGAACGGCACGGGTACTTCTGTCCCGGCGAAAAGTAGACGAAGATTTCGGGAGCTTCAGGACGGCCAGGACCTTCAATTTTCAACCGCAGGGCGTCTCCAGCAAGCCCCCCGCGAGTCGCCGATCAAACGCGGAAACCAGCAACCAACACGGCTATGGCTGGCTATCTATAGTGATTACAGAAATTTGCAAAGGCGCCTAGCTGAAGGTGCATCCGCCCGATCGGCACCGCCGTGCCGCGTTTCGGATCGCCAAAGGTGTTAGTGAAGCTTGGCCAGCGCATCATCGAGACAAGGAATCTCCTTGCGTCAAGCGCGCGATGCTTGCACGGGTGCCTCCCAAACGCCGAAGGGTTTCCGTGGGCATTTTGGGGTAAAGTACCGCGCCTCTTCGCCTTTCCGCAAAATGTAATCACTCCGCTACGGGTATTAGTACGAATTGTAATGGCGTCTCTTCGAGGCCTAGAATCACCCATCCTTTTAGTCTCCGGCACTGGCGAGGTTACATGGAGAAAACATTGCAATCGTGGAGTCCAATCGTAAATGTGGTCTTAGCAGAAGCAAACCAGATGAATTGCCAGCTGGTGGAATCGGCATTTCGACCGCGGCGTTTTCGTGTGGCCATCGTAGCCAGCGCCGTCGACAGTTATCGGGCGTTTGCGTTGTTGAGAGATCGTGAGCCGGATATTGCGGTGATCAGCGCGCATCTGCAGGAAGGCCCGCTGGAGGGTTTTCGTGTGTTGCGGGAGCTGCAGGCCGCGCATCTGAAGACGCGCGCGATCCTGCTGCTGGACTCGCGCGATCGCGATCTGATCATCGACGCCTTCCGCTGCGGAGCGCACGGAGTGATCGCGCGGGATGAGCCGCTGGAAACCCTTGGCAAGTGCATCCATGCGGTGCATGAGGGACAAGTCTGGGCTAATAGTCAGCAGCTCGGCTATCTGCTCGAGGCTCTGGGGCAGGGCATGCCTATTCACGTGCAGGATGCGCGCGGCGTGAATCTTCTCTCCAAGCGGGAAGAAGACGTGGTGCGTCTGGTGGCCGAGGGCCTGACCAACCGTGGCGTCTCCGCGCAGCTCAAGCTGAGCGAACACACCGTGCGGAACTATCTATTCAGGATTTTTGACAAAGTGGGCGTCTCGACGCGCGTTGAGCTGGTGCTCTACTGCCTCCAGCAGCGCCAAAACGCGGCTGCGCGCAGCGATGCCGCAAGCGACGAAGCGCTAGCCCGCATGAGCGGCTCCGGACATCGCCTTGAGACCCCGGCGGTGCCTTCGATCGCTCCTTCGCCGCGCCCTGCTTCATTTGCAGCGGCCCATCCCAGCTTCCAATCTTCAGATTCAGCGCCAAGATTGAATACAGCACGGGCGCCAACAGCAGGGTGAAGCCATACTTAGCTTCGCGCGGATTTGGGGCAGCAGGTCACTACTCTAAATAAATACTGAGTCTGCCGAAGACGCGTTCGAAATGCATCGCGTTCGAGCCGGCGCCTCCGAGGCGAGAGATTCCAGCCTCGCATGGCTATCGCACCATCTTCAGAAAACTTTTCACTTCACGGCCCGTGGGCATCGAGGGTTGCGCTCCTCGCCGGGTGACCGAAATCGCGGCCACCGCCGAGGCGTATTGCGCGGCGCCAATCGCGTCGTGCCCGGAAAGCAGCCCCACGGCGAAGCCAGCGTTGAATGCATCGCCGGCCGCCGTGGTGTCCACTGCCTCGACCACGAATCCAGGCACCCGTTGCCGAAGACCGCTCTCGAGCGCCAGAAACACTCCTTGCGCCCCCATTTTTATCACCACGTTCTTCACGCCGCGTGCGAGGAGCATTTCCGCGTAACTCGCTGCCGAAGAGGGTGAGATGTTTTCGTGCGCCGCCAGCCCGCACAGCATCCGCGTCTCGCTCTCGTTGGGCGTGATCCATGTGGTGTTTTGCAGCAGGCCCGAGGGCAGCTCGCGAGCCGGCGCAGGATCGAGCATCAGCGGGATGGAGTGGCGCCGCGCGAAGACGGAAAGCGTCTCGATCGTTTCCAAGGGCAGTTCCAGTTGCGCTAGCAGCATTCCGGCTTTTCGCAGCAGCGCCGAGTGTCTCGCGACGTCTGCCGGCTGCACTTTTCCGTTGGCGCCGGGCACCACCACGATGCTGTTCTGCGCGTCGGCTCCTACGTTAATCAGCGCCACGCCCGATGAGCCTTTCGTCGCTGTCACGGCGCGCACATCCACGCCCGCCTCTCGCAGCGAGCGCTTTAGCGCCGGCCCGAAGGAATCATCGCCCACTTTCCCGATCATGCTCACCGGCCAGCCAAGCTTGCCGGCGGCCACTGCCTGATTCGCGCCCTTCCCGCCGTGGAACATCGCGAAATCGCGGCCGATCCGCGTTTCTCCCGGCAATGGAACTCGATCCGCGGTCGCCACCAGGTCCAAATTGATGCTTCCGACCACCACGATTCCTTTTCGCACCATCGAGACCACCTCCTGCGTGCCTGCCACACCCTGCCCATGTTGCAGCCGAGGAGTGTACTAAACTTCCGATGGCCGGCGCTTCCCGCAGTTTTCGGAGCCAGGTTGCTTCGAGGTTCGGTAGTGCGTCAGTTTGAATTTTCTCGATCGTCACACAAAAAGACAAAATTCAAACTGAGCCAGTGCCCGAAGTTCCTATCGTTTGCAGCGCGCTCGGAGCACCTTGACGATTTGCGTTTGGATGTACTACAACTAACTCGCTAATTCCGTTGACCAGCGGGTTCGCCATTCGCCCCTTCGGCCAGCGTTTCCCGCGTCGTCCACATGCGGGCGCTGATGCTC
>JBAVQT010000319.1:0-2615 GCA_049694295.1 Candidatus Acidiferrales bacterium | reverse complement strand
GCCGTCGAGCTTGTCGCGCTCTGCCGCGATGCGTCGATAGAAGTCGTAGGGGAAGATGTCGTAGGGGCCCGGACTGGACGAGGCCATGATGCCCGCATCGCTACCGTCGCCGAAGGAGACCAGCATCTGCGGATCGTGCACCGGTAATTGCTTGAGCAGCAGACCGTCGATCACGGTGAAGATCGCGGTATTCGCGCCGATGCCGAGGGCCAGAGTAATTACAGCGATGGCAGTGAAGCCGGGGGATTTGCGCAACATCCGGAGGCCGTAACTCAAGTCCTGAACCAGAGTCCCCATACCGCCTCCGACCTCTACGCCAACGATCAGGTGGGTCCAATTGTACCGCAAGGAATCATATCCCTTTCCGACTCATCCGACGGTTCTGGACGAGCTGTCGGCTATCCAAAAACTGACCCACTGCCAGTCCACGCACCCTCTTGCTTTTTTCTCGCAAAGTGTTATCCTTGCCCAAGGACTGAAAAATGGCGATGTTTGCCAGACGGAAACCGAGCAAGCGCCTCTCGGCGCCGCAGTTCAAACCCACCTGCGTTCCCCAAAGTCCGAAAGTCCTAATCGCCAAACTGCCGAAAATTAGAATCAGCCCTAAACTATTGAAAACATTGCCTCCGCCCATTTCTAATCGCGGAAAGGGGAAGGGGGTCGAAAGCTAAGGCCAGCCGTGGAAGGCCTCGGGCGGCTACCCCCGCTCGGTTCACAATCGAAAGGCCCCATCTGAATGGCACAAATCGTAGCGCTGGTGGACGATCTGTTCTTTCAAATGAAAATGGTGGAAACCGCAAAGCATGTGGGTGTCTCGCTCCGAGCCTGCACCACGGTGGACGCCCTCCTGGGAGAAGTCCGCGCCGAGCAACCCCGCCTCGTGGTAATTGATCTCAATGCCAGAAACGATGCTGCCACCGGGGGGGGGCCCCTACAGGCCATCCAGCGGCTCCCCACCGTCGCTCCGGGCGTCGCGATGGTGGCGTATCTGTCGCACTTGCAGAAAGACCTGGCCGAGCAAGCCAGATCGGCCGGATGCGAGCAAGTGATGCCTAGATCGGTTTTCACCCGCGATCTGCCGCGGATGTTCGCCGATGCCAAGCTGCAGAGCGAGACAAAATGAGGATCGCCATTCAAACCGCATCGCTGGCCCTGCTCTTCGCGTTCGTCTCAATCGGCGCCACCGCCGCGCCAGCCGCCAACCGGAAATCCGAACTTACTGGACCCGCGTCACTGCCGCCGCAAGTGCAGGATGCAGCTGCCACTGCCGATGGTAAGGAAGCGGACCCTGCAGCTGCGCTTCAAGCCGCCCTCACCGCCGCCTGCCGGCAAAACGAAGCCTCTTTCGCCGCCTACCTCACAGTCGACAACGCTGCGGCCTTCAAAGCCCTTGAAAGCCAGGAACGCATCGCGCTTATGAAGCGCCTCTCGCTGCAGGACGATCCCGGCAAACCGCTGCTCTCTTCCGACGCGCAGGGCCACACCGTGCTGCGCTGCCAGACCCCCCAGGGTTCCACCGAATTTCGTTTCGGTTCCGCGCGCGTCCGCGAAAATCTGGCATTCGTTCCCATCACCGTGCCTGGCGCACAGCAAAGCGAATTCGGCATGATCCGCGAAAATGGTGGATGGCGCCTTCTCTCGCTCGGTCTCACCCTCTTCGACATTCCGAAACTTTCAAAACAGTGGGCCGTCGAAGATCTCGCTGCGAGCGAAGATGCCGCCGTGCAAACACTGCGCGGACTGGCCGCGGCCATCGGAACCTACCGCGACGCGTTTGGACGCCTCCCCGAATCTCTCGCCGAATTGGGACCCGCGCCAAAAGATCAGATCAATCCCGAGCAGGCCAATCTCGTGAATGCGGCCCTGGCCGCGGGCAACGAAGGCGGCTACCAGTTTCGATATCGCATCGTCCCCGGCGCCACGGTTGCCGACTCCAGCTTCGAACTGGCCGCTTCGCCCGCTCCATACGGAAAGTCCGGTCGAAGATCCTTCTTCTACGATTCGATGGGCAAACTTTACGGCGCGGACAAGCACGGTGCCGTCGCCAATGGCGACGATCCGCCGATCGATACCGAAAAAACGCCCTAGGCGGCCCCGCATAAACGACACCGACGATGCAGACCGGCACACAACCCGGTGGTGAAGCGAGTTTGAAATCATGAGCCAAACTTCGCTCTTCAATCTCGCGCCCGAACGGAAAGTCTGGAAGGTCAGCGAGCTGACCTCGCGCATCGGCCATCTTCTCGAGGGATCGTTCCCCGATGTGTGGATCGAGGGCGAGGTCTCGAATTTTCACTCCGCGCAATCCGGACATCTTTATTTCACGCTCAAGGATGCCCGGGCGCAGATCCGCTGCGTCTGCTTTCGTGACAATGTTCGCGGTCTGAAATTCCGCCCCGAGGACGGCCTGCACGTCACCGTGCGCGGTTCGCTCGGCGTGTACGAGCCGCGCGGCGAATATCAGGTCTACGTCAGCGTGATCGAGCCGGTCGGGTTGGGCGCGCTGCAACTGGCGTTCGAGCAGCTCAAGAAACGCCTCGCCGACGAAGGTCTTTTTGACGATGCGCGCAAGAAAGTTCTCCCCATGTTGCCGCGTCGTATCGGCGTGATCACCT
>JBAVQT010000318.1:0-2743 GCA_049694295.1 Candidatus Acidiferrales bacterium | reverse complement strand
GGCAACTGACCCTGCGGCATTACTCACTACCACGTCGAACTTCGCCCCGTTGTCGGCAGACGTCGTAGCAGGCGTCGTGTAACTGGCGCTTGTGGCGCCGGAAATGTTGGCCGATGCCTTCTGCCATTGATAAGCCAAAGGAGAAGTTCCAGTCGCGACCACCGAAAACGTCGCCGTCTGCCCCGCAGTCACCGTCTGGCTTGCTGGTTGCGTCGTGATCGCGGGCGCCACCGACTTGGGGTTCGTGGCGCCGCCACCAGAGCCGCCCGAGCAAGCGGCAGTCATCAATAGCGCCCCTGTGAGAAGCAAGCGAGCAAGTAGCGGCACAGACGTTTGAGTTTTCAACACTAATCCTTCTTTGAATCACTTTGAATGATGTCCGCGGACTCGCCGCCATGGTGAACCCGGCGCTCGATCAAGCTGCCTCATCCGCAAGCACGGGTGGCTGCGCAATTCGGCGTGTGGAATTCGCCGAACCTTGTGATCCTACGCTCCCCCCGGCGAAAAATGACCTGTCCCTGGGTCCGGCGAAAGACCGTAGCGGCTCACCCTGTCCCACCCGGCGACGCTCAAGCGGCAGACGCGAGCAGTCCACCAATTCGCACTCAATGATAGATGTCGCGATACGTGGAAAATGATCGCAACAATTTTTCAGGTCGAAGGATGAAATATCTAGGCCGTCTCTGCCGTGACCGGGCCCTTCGCCGAGAGCGCGCCACTGGCTGGCCGATGCCATTTTCCCACCATCCAGCTACCGACACGCCACGCCAGCAAAATTCCCACCATCCAGGCGTACTCCAGCGGCTTGCGCTCATCCGACTTCACCAGCCAGTAGTAGTGAATCACTCCCAGAATCGCGCTGGCATAAATCAGCCGATGCAGCCATTGCCAGCGCCGCCCGCCCAGCCGCCGGATCCATCCCGCCGTCGAGGTGACCGCCAGCGGAATCATCAGCGCGAACGCCGTAAAACCCACGGTGATGAAGGGGCGCTTCTCCACGTCCTTAAGCATTCCTCGCCAATCGAAAAATTGATCGAGAACGATCCAGGTGCTGAAATGCAGGAATGCGTAGAAAAAGGCGAAGAGTCCAAGCATTCGCCGGAAGCGAATCAATTGCGGCAAGCGCAGCAATTTGCGCAGTGGCGTCACCGCCAGCGTGATCACCAGGAATCGCAGCGTCCAGTCGCCGGTGGCGTGAGTGATAAACTCGATCGGGTTTGCGCCAAGCTCGCCTTGGAGCGCGCGGCCCGCGAGCGCGGCCAGCGGCACCAAGCACACGGCAAACGCGACGACTTTCGTCCACCTGCTGATCAAAATGGAATTCAGAATCCGGCCCATGGGTCAGAAATTTTTTCTCAGATCCATGCCCGTGTAAAGGCTGGCCACCTGGTCGCCATAGCCGTTGAACATCAGCGTATCGCGGCGAAAAAATTCGCCCAGCCTCCGTTCCTTCGCCTGGCTCCAACGCGGGTGATCCACGGCGGGATTGACGTTCGAATAAAAACCGTACTCATGCGCGTTCGCCAGGTTCCACGTGGTCTGTGGCTGATCTTTCACAAACCGAATTTTCACGATGGACTTGATGCTCTTGAATCCGTACTTCCAGGGAATCACCATGCGCACCGGCGCGCCATCCTGATTCGGCAGCGTCTCCCCGTACATTCCCACGGTCAGCAGCGTCAATGGATTCATCGCTTCGTCGAGCCGCAGCCCCTCGATGTAAGGCAACTCGATTCCCGCTTGCGGGCCTAGCGGCATCTGACGCAAATCGTAGTAGCTCTCGAAAGCCACATACTTGGCTTTCTCGGTAGGCTGCACCAGATTGGCGATCACGCTGAGCGGATAGCCGATCCACGGAACCACAATAGACCACGCCTCGACGCACCGATGCCGGTAGATGCGCTCTTCCAGTGGCGCGAGTTTCAGAATCTCGTCCATCGTGAATTTGCGGGGATTTTTCACCTCGCCATTCACCGTCACCGACCATGGCGTGGTCACAAAGTTCGTTGAGTTCCTGGCGGGGTCGGTCTTATCCGTTCCGAATTCGTAGTAATTGTTGTAATGAGTGACGTCTTTTTCCGGAGTGATCGCCTCGGTAGTGCTATAAGGCCACTTCTTGTAGCCGCTGAGCGGCGCGGGCACCGAGCCTTTGCCGGGCCCCGCCATCAGGTCCTCGAATTTCCGCCAGCCTGCCACGGCGCCGGTGGTGGCGAGCAGCCCCAGCAGGAAATTCCGCCGATTTGCGTAGGTAGTCTTCGGCGTCACGTCCGCGTACGTCAGTGGTTTGGGCTTCTCGTCAGCCATGGCTCACCTCTCTGGTACGACACCATCTCTAGTACAAAGGTTACACCCAAACTGGATTGCGGAATGTAAACGCAGCGGAAAGTGTTGATAAGACAGGACCTTTGACTGCGGCCGGAAATGCCGCAGAGCTCGGCCAACGGCCTTCACTGCGAGGATGAAGCCAGCGGCCTACTCGTCGGTGCCGCGTCGCTTAAGCAACTGCACGAACGCCGACGCCGAGCGCGGCAGCGTCCGATCCCGCCGATAGACAAGCCCGAGTTCGCGCCATAATTCCTGGTCGGCGATGGGTATCAGCTTCACTTCACCCGCGCGCACTTCATTCCGCGCAAACGCCGCTCCGATCAGCGACACTCCGAATCCTCCGGCCACAAACCGTTTGATCATTCCCACGCTGGGCAACTCCATCGTTACGCGCAAATGCGAGCGGTAGGGCCGGAAC
>JBAVQT010000317.1:0-22810 GCA_049694295.1 Candidatus Acidiferrales bacterium | reverse complement strand
AAGCAATCTTCGACGCAGGACGCAATATTACAAATTTCATGGGGGAAGCGCCGAAACATGGGGATCAACCTGATCGAATTCATCGATTCCAAGCGGAACGATCACCTGGACGAATTGAAGGAATTTCTGCGCATACCGAGCGTCAGCACGAAATCAGAACACCGGGCGGATATCGAGCGGGCGGCGCGGTGGGTGGCGGAGAAACTGCGGAGCGCGGGCCTGGAAAAGATCGAAATCGTGCCGACCAAGATGCACCCGCTGGTTTACGGCGAGTCATTGCACGCGCCGGGGAAACCGACCGTTTTATTCTACGGACATTACGACGTGCAGCCGGCCGAGCCGCTGGAATTGTGGACCAGCCCGGCATTCGAGCCGACGGTGCGAGACGGAAATTTGTACGGGCGTGGGACAGCGGACGACAAGGGGCAGGTACATATACATTTGAAGGCGCTGGAGGCGCTGTATAAGAAGGAAGGCAAGCTGCCGCTGAACGTGAAGGTGATGATCGAAGGCGAGGAAGAAGTGGGCAGCGTGAGCCTGTGGGATTTCGTGAAGGAGAATCGCGAACGGCTCAAGGCGGATGCGCTGGTGGTGTCCGACACGTCGATGCTGGCGAAGGGGGTGCCATCGATCACGTATGGACTGCGCGGGCTGAATTATTATCAGGTGGAAATTACCGGACCGGCGCAGGACCTGCATTCGGGAGTGTTCGGAGGAGCGGCGCCGAATCCGCTGACGATCCTGGCGGAAACGATCGCCAAGCTGCACGATAAGAATTTTCGCGTGACGGTGCCGGGATTTTACAGCAGAGTGGCGACGCTGACGCCGAAAGAACGCAAGGCGCTGAATTCGCTGCCGTGGAAAGAGAAGGAGTTTCGCAAAACGGTGGGCGCGCGGGCGCTATGCGGAGAAAAAGCATATTCGATCGTGGAACGTCTGTGGACGCGGCCCACGCTGGAAGTGAACGGAATGTGGGGCGGGTACACGGGCGAGGGAGCGAAGACGGTAATTCCGTCGAAAGCGCACGCGAAATTTTCGACGCGGCTGGTGCCGAATCAGGATCCGGCGAAAATCGCGAAAAGCGTGGAGCGATACTTCCGGAGCTTGCTGCCGAAAACGGTGGAGTGCAAATTCGAAGTGCTGAGCATGGGGAAACCGTGGGTGGCGCCATATTCGCATCCGATATTCCAAAAAGCGATTCACGCGCTGGAAAGCGGATTCGGAAAAAAGGCAGCGTTCATTCGGGAGGGCGGCTCGATTCCGTTTGTGACGCAAATGCACGACACGTTCAAGGTGCCGTGCGTGCTGATGGGATTCGGATTGCCGGATGAAAACGCGCACGCGCCGGACGAGCACATCGCGCTGGAAAATTATTTCGGAGGGATTCGCGCGGTGGCGCTTTTCTACGAGCGGCTGGCGGCGGAGTAGAAACGCGAGGCGGCGTGCGTAGTTTTGCGGGTAGGCGGAAAAGCCCGTATTTCCGAGGGTTTTGATATGTTTTCACTTGCGCTATTGCTATCAGAGCGGCTATAGTGCCACGCGGCCTCGGGAAGACCGAGATCCGCAGGCAATTACTTCTGAGGAGGAAGAGCAACACGATGGCAAATCCGCTGAGCAAGTCCAAGATCGTCGCGATACTGGCTGAGAAGGTGAGCACCGATGAAAAGCCGGTGTCGAAGAAGCAGATAGTTTCGTTCTTCGATGAGCTGTTCAAGCTGGCCGTGAAGGAAACCAAGAGCGCCGGCAAGTTCGTGATTCCCGGCCTGGGACGCGCCGTGAAGGCGCACCGCAAGGCACGCCTGGGACGCAATCCGGCGACGGGCGAAACGATCAAGATCAAGGCCAAGACCGTTGTGCGATTGCGCGCAGCGAAAGCGTTCAAAGACGCCGCACTGAAGTAGGCCCATTCGGCGCAGAGATTCGCGGCAGAACCCCCAGGCAACCTCGGTCCCGCAAAAAGGATGGAGGCTTGGGGGTTTTGTCTTTTCATTGGGTTTTTGGGCGGGAAACAGGGCGAAATAGATGCTGACGGGGCGCAGGGAGCGATGAGTTCAGTTTATTGGGATGAAAAGCGGGCGGTAGCGCAGCGGGAGTTTCGCTACGAATTTCCGGAGCGGACGCTGGCGGGAAAGACGGTGATCGTCGCCGGAGGAACCGGGGGGTTGGGCGGGGCAACGACGATGCTGCTGGCGCGCGAGGGCGCGCGGCTGATTGTGGGTTATCGCAGCGACCGGGCTAAGGCTGAGCGGCTGCGGGGCGCGGTGGCCGAGCAGACCGGTGCGAAAATTGAGCTGGTGGAAGGCGAACTCGGCGAAGCTCGGGTACGAGCGAAATATCTGGAGGCTGCGGCGGGCGCGGGGCCGAGACTGGAACTGGCCGGAGTGGCAATATTTCCGGGCGATCCGGCGCGCGTGGCATGGGAGCAACTGGACCGCGAGGCGATGGGTGCGTCAATCGATGCGAATTACACCGGGCCGGTGCTGCTGGCAAAAGAGCTGGGCGAGGCGATGGAGCGAACCGAGGCGGGCGGAAGCGTGGTGCTGCTGGCGACGATGCAGGCGCTGGCGGCGTTTCCGGGGAGCTTAAATTACGCGCCGGCGAAAGCTGCGTTAGCGCACGCGGCGCGAATTTTGGCGCAACAGTGGAATCGGGTGCGGGTGAATGTGGTAGCGCCGGGAGCGACGACGGCGGGAATGGCCGCGGCGAGCGTGCAGTCTGGAAAATACGACCGGCATGTGGCGAGCGGTGCGATTGCGCGATTTGGACGTGCGGAAGATGTGGCGCGCGCGGTGCGATTTTTTCTGGAGCCGGACAACTATATTACGGGACAGACGGTGGCGGTGGATGGCGGGCTGACGCTGCGGCGAGATCGAGGCTAAAGAGCCAAGGCTAGGATTCCGGGACTAGAAACGAAGACCAGGGGCGAGCGCCGGGAAAAATGCGCGAACATTCAGGACTGCTGACCGATTTATACGAGCTGACGATGGCGGCGGGATATTTGCAGACCCGCTTCGATGCCGACGCCACGTTTGAAGTATTCGTGCGACATTTGCCGCCGCATCGAAATTATCTGGTGGCTGCGGGCCTGGAGACAGCGCTGGAGTTTCTGGAGAACGTTCACTTCACGGCGGAGGAAATCAAGTTTCTGCGGCAGCATCCGGTGTTTCAAGCGATCGGCGACGAATTTTTCGACTATCTGGCGAAATTCCGTTTTACGGGGGATGTGTGGGCGATGCCGGAGGGCACGTTGCTTTTTGCCGGCGAGCCGATGTTGCGCGTGCATGCGCCGATCATCGAATGGCAGATCATGGAAACGTATCTGCTGGCGACGGTGAGTTACCAAACGATGATCGCGAGCAAGGCGGCGCGCGTGGTGACGGCGGCGCAGGGACGGCAGGTGGTGGAATTTGGTGCGCGGCGGGCGCATGGGCCGCTGGCAAGCCTGATGGCGGCGCGAGCAGCGGCGATCGGCGGGTGCATGGGAACTTCCAACGTGCTGGCCGGGCAGCATTTCGGGATGGAAGTGTACGGCACGCAGGCGCATTCATGGGTGATGGCGCACGAGAACGAGAGCGAGGCGTTCGCGCATTTTCTGGATGCGTTTCCGGAACATTCCGTGCTGCTGCTGGACACCTATGATGTGAAGAACGCGGTGAAACAGATTGTGAAAATGGGCCGGAAACCGCAAGGCATGCGGCTGGATAGCGGCGATTTGGCCAAGGATAGCCGGTGGGTGCGGAAGGAGTTGGATCGCGCGGGGTGGAAGGACGTGAAGATTTTCGCATCGGGGGATCTGGACGAAACGAGAATTACGAAGCTGCTGGGCGAGGGCGCGGCGATCGATTCGTTTGGAGTGGGCACGGCGCTGGCGACTCCTGGCGATGCGCCGCATCTGAACCTGGTGTACAAATTGGTGGAAGTGGAACGCGAGGGCAAAGTGCGCGAAGCTGCGAAATTGAGCCGCGCGAAGGTGACCTATCCGGGGAGGAAGCAGGTGTTTCGCGATTCGTCGGCGAGCGGAGAATGGAGGGGCGATCGGATCGCGCTGGAAGGAGAAGCCGCCAACGGCGGAGAACCGCTGCTGGTGGAAGTGATGCGCGGAGGAAAGCGCGTGGCGCCCGCGGAGCCGATCGCGAAATTGCGCGAACGGTGCGTGATGGGACTGGAGCGGCTGCCGGAAAAGTACCGGCAGATATTCAAGACGGCGGAATATCCGGTGCGCTACAGCAAGAAGCTGGAGGCGATGCTGGAACGAGTGCGGAAGCGAATTCGGCGATCGGCGTTGAAATAAGCACGCGAGGCAGGCAATGGCGTCGGCGGGGCGGAAGACAATTTTCTGGGAAGTGGACATGCAGGAGGATTTCGTGCTGCCGGGCGGAAAGCTGTATGCGCCGGGCGCGGAGAAAATCCTGCCGAACGTGAAGCGGCT
Source organism: Candidatus Acidiferrales bacterium (assembly GCA_049694295.1). Classification (GTDB taxonomy): domain Bacteria; phylum Acidobacteriota; class Terriglobia; order Acidiferrales; family UBA7541; genus Palsa-295. Next base: position 18,381 of record JBAVQT010000317.1, on the reverse strand, counting down.
GGTGGATGCGGCGCGCGATGGACGCGTGTTTCTGGTGTCGAGCGCGGATGCGCACCCGGAGGGCGATCCGGAGTTTAAGGATTTTCCGCCACACTGCCTGGTGGACACCATCGGAGCGCGGATCGTGCCGGAGGGGCTGACCACACAATTTTTGAGGATTCCGAATGACGCGGCGTTGGAGCTGCCGAAGGATTTTGCGGAAGTGCCACAGATCGTAATCGAAAAGCAGACGCTGGATGTATTTGGCAACGTGCATGCGAATGAGGTCGTGGAGCAGCTGGGCGCGGACGCGGAATTTGTGGTCTTTGGCATGGTCACCGAGCATTGCGTGCGGCTGGCGGCGAAGGGATTGCTGGAGCGCGGGCGGAAAGTAGCCGTGGTGACCGACGCGATCGAGCAACTGAACGGCGAAGACGGCCGGCGCGCGCTGGACGAATTGAGGGCTCTGGGCGCGCAATTGGTAACCACGGACGAAGCGCTGGCGGCAACGCGCCTTGCAAAGTAAACGCGATTCCCTTCCATGCTGAATTTCTTTTGGAAACAAATAATGGAAAACGATGGCGGTCAATGCCGGAGACGCGGATTGACACTGCTGGAGCAGCGTGCTAACTACAAGAAATATGACGGGTGATCCGGCGGAGCAGGCTTGGCAGCTGATGCAGCGGGCGTATCGCGCACAGATGGAAGGCGATTACGACCGGGCGGTGGAGCTGTACAAGGATTCGCTGGATTTGCATCCGACGGCCGAGGCGCACACTTTTCTCGGATGGACGTATCATTTTCAGGGAAAAGTGGATGACGCGATCGCGGAGTGCAAGCGGGCGATCGCGGTGGATCCTGAATTCGGCAATCCCTACAACGACATTGGAGCGTACCTGATCGCTCTAGGGCGCCTGGATGAAGCGATCCCCTGGCTGGAGAACGCGACGAAAGCTCCACGATATGAACCGCGGCATTATCCCTATTTCAATCTGGGGCGCGCATATTTCGCGAAGGGCGAGATTACGCGCGCGCGCGAATATTTTCAGGAAGCGTTACGGATCGAGCCAGACTATGCGCTGGCGCGGCAAGCGGTGGAGAGCCTGCGGCGAATGGTGAATTAGGATTTAACAATCGGCTGCGGCGCGGCGGAGGGCATGAAGATTTTGTCGTAGAGCCACATGAGGGCCGCGGAGAGCACGCCGATGGCTACGATTACCCACCACATTTGCGCGGGGCGATGCATGACGTCGCCGAAATGATGGACCAGATAGCCGCCCAGCGGACCCGCCACGAAATACCCCACGGCAATCGGAAGGAACGCGCAGCCCATGTAGAGGCCTTGCTGGCCGGAAGGCGCGAGGCGCGAAATGTAATCGTAATAGCGGGAGACTTGCGTGATCTCGCCAATAGCCACGACGAACAGCGTGGCGATGAGCATGGCCACGCTGGGATGGATGGCCAGCAGTATCCAAGCCAGGCCGGTGATGAGAAATCCGAGAGCGATGGCGCGAATCGCGGCCATCTTGCGAGTGAGATAGCTGGCGAGAATCTGGAAGCAGATCACCGTGGCGGGATCCACGGCGAGGATGAGATCCACATCGGCTTTGGAATCCACGAATTTGCGGATGAAGAGCGGCGCGGAAATATACTGCTGCCAGAAAACGATGAAGAAGCCGGAGGTGATGGCCAGGAAGAGCACGAAGCGGAGATTTTTGAGCACCACGATCATATTTTTCAGCGCGGCTCCGACGCTGGCGACCTGAACTTCTCCCTGATGGACCGGCTCGCGATAAAAGAACAGGGTGACCCAAAACATTAGAAACACGCTGCAGGCGGCCACGCGAAACACGCTCTCGACTCCCCAGCCGAGTTGCTTGCGAACGAGAAACGCCATGATGGGGCCGATGGTGCCGCCGATGTTGACGAGCGTGTAGTAGATGGAAAAGCCGAGCGAGCGGACATTTTCCTGAGAGGCGCGAGCCGTGGTGCCGGCGACGCAGGGCTTGACGACGCCGGGGCCAAGCGCGGGAATCATGAGGATGCCGAGGACCAGCCATTTGTCGCCGATGGCGGCGCGCAGCGAGTGCATCCACGGAGCGGAGAGCGAGCCGAGCAGAAAATATCCGAGCGTCATGATGAGGAAAGCAAACATGAGCGCGCGGCGGAAACCGAAACGGTCAGCCAGCGTGCCGCCGAGAATCGGCAGGAACCAGACGACCAGGCCAAACGTGCCGACCAGCCATCCGGTAAGCTCGGCGGAGAAGTGGAGCTGCTCGTTGAGGTAAATGGCGAGAACGGCGGTGGTGCCGTAGTAGGCGATGCGTTCGAAAATTTCGGTGCTGTTGGCAACCCAGAAGGCGGGCGCGAAGCCGTCGCGAACTTCACGGAGACGCTGGGAAAAACTCAACGAGTGATCCTCGGGCCGCGAGCGAGCGGAGATGCGCGGCGGCAGGCGGGGATTGTAGCGGAGTACGCGGCGTTGCGGTAGTGGGATGAGAGTTTGCGAGCCGCGGAACTGGCTGGAAAGACCACATCGCGCGGCTCCCACGCATTCCGAGAGCGACGCGCGAGATGCGACGCTCCGCGACTCCACAAAAGGACGGTGCGGCGCCGCCGGAGTTTATTTGCCCTTGATCGAAAGCAACTCGACTTCGAAGACGAGCGTGGAGTTGGGGCCGATGCTGGGGCCGTTGCCGCGCGCGCCGTAAGCGAGGTCAGGCGGAACGAAAAGCTGCCATTTCGAGCCGACGGGCATGAGCTGGAGCGCTTCGGTCCAACCGCGGATGACGCCGCCGACGGGAAATGTGGCGGGCTGGCCGCGTTTGTAGGAGCTGTCGAATTCCGTGCCGTTGATGAGCGTGCCGCGATAATTGCAGATCACCGAATCGGCGGCGGCCGGCTTGGGTCCGGTTCCGGCGGTCAAAATTTTGTACTGCAAGCCGCTGGGGAGCGTGACAACTCCTTCTTTGGATTTATTCGCATCGAGGAATGCTTGTCCTTCGGTCATGTTTGCGTCTCCGAGTTTCTTTTCGAGCTCCTGCTTTTTCGCCTGCAATTCGGCTTGAAGATTGCTGAGAGCGGCCTGGGCCTCCTGATCGGTGAGCGCGGGTTTGCGACCGGCCAGTTCATCGCGAATGGCGCGCGCGAGAATTGCGGAGTCAACGTCCACGCCGTCCCGGTGCATGCCTTTGCCGATATTCATTCCAATGGCATAGCTGACTTTTTCTTTTTGAGTTTTCAGGATCAGAGGCGACGGAGTCTTTGCGGCGGTGGACCGCGCAGTCTTCGCCGCGGGCTTTTGAGCTTTCGCCGCGGACGTTGATGCCGCGGGGGCGGAGGGCTGCGAAGTGCCCGATGCGGAAGTCTGCTGCGCATTCAGAGCGCCGGCCGGCAGCAGGAGGGCGAGGGCGAACAGATTTACGGCTGCGATCGGTCGTTTTTTCATGGAGGATATTGTCACATGGGGCGTTGCCGGCCGCAAATCGAGCGGCGTGCGACAAAACAGGAACAAGCGCGGCGCTGAAATTCGAGGGACGGCGGTGCTATGCTAAAATTACAAATTTGGCGGCGAGAAATTGAGCCGCCAGAGTCCGTGCGGACCTCTTTGGGAATGCGGCGGCAGCGATGACGACGACAACACACATATCCAGGAGCATGCGGGCGCTGCGAAAGCCTCGCGCGGAGCGGGGGGCGGCAATCGAATCCGTGCCGGTGCCGGCACCGGGCGCGACGGACGTGCTGGTGCGCGTGCGGGCAGCATCGATCTGCGGGACGGACCTGCACATTTACGATTGGGACGCGTGGTCGGCATCGCGCATTCGGCCGCCGATGACGTTTGGGCATGAATTTTGCGGATTCGTCGAGGAAGTGGGCGAAGAAGTTTACTCGGTGAAGGCGGGAGATTTCGTCAGCGCGGAAATGCACGTGGCGTGTGGGCATTGCCGGGCTTGCCGAACAGGACAAAGACACGTTTGCCAAAACGTGAAGATTTTGGGAGTGGACGCGGACGGATGTTTCGCGGAGTTCGTGAAAATACCGGTGCGAAATATCTGGAAAGTCGATGCGGCGATTCCGGAGCATTATGCGGCGATTCTGGACCCGCTGGGAAACGCGGTCCACACGGTGTTGGCGGGAGATATCGCGGGACAAAATGTGGTGGTGACCGGGGCGGGCCCGATCGGACTGATGGCTATCACCGTGGCGCGAGCGTGCGGATGCGCGACAGTGTTTGCGACGGAAGTAAATGCGCACCGGCGCGAGCTGGCGAAAACGATGGGTGCGGACGAGGCGCTGGACCCGGCGACGGACGATGTGGTGGCGCGGGTGCGCGAGGCGACCGGCGGAGGCGCGGATGTGCTGCTGGAAATGAGCGGGCATCCCACGGCCATCGAGCAAGGATTTCAAATGTTGCGGCCGGGCGGGCGCGCGTCATTGCTGGGAATTCCGACTGGAAAGGTGACGCTGGACCTGGTGAACGACGTGATTTTCAAAGGCGCGACCGTACAGGGAATCTATGGGCGGCGGATGTTTGAGACCTGGGTGCAGATGACGGAACTGCTGAAGCACAAGAAATTGAATCTGGAGCCGCTATTCAAGGAGCGGCTGCCGCTGGAGAAATTCGAAGACGCATTTGCGTTGCTGGAAGCGGGACAGGCGGGCAAAGTGCTGCTGTATCCGAATGGATTGAAGTAACACCGCGACGACGGCCGCGCGGATTCATGCGGCGCTGCTTCGCGGCGCTATTGGGCGACACGCTTACTGGCGTAGAATAAACGTTCATCCCGGTCCTCAGAGTGAATCAAACAATTTTGGAGGAAACATGAGCAGCACGGGCACGCGTCCGCAGCTTGCGTATTTGCACGAAGCGCTGGAGGAGATGAAGGCGAAGAATCTGCTGTTCAAGCTGCGGGTGCTGGATGGGGAGCAGAAGCCGGTGGCGGTGTTTGACGGCCAGGAGGTGATCAACCTCAGCTCGAACAATTATCTGGGATTGACGACCAATCTGAAGCTGCGGCGGGCGGCGATCGAGGCGACGCGAAAGTTTGGAGTGGGTTCGGGAGCGGTGCGGACCATCGCAGGGACGATGAAGATGCACCTGGAACTGGAAGAGCAGATCGCGCGATTCAAGCGCGCCGAAGCGTGCGTAGTGTTTCAATCGGGATTCACGGCGAATTCGGGAACCGTGTCGGCGATTCTCGGCAAGGAAGACTTGATCATTTCGGACGAGCTGAATCACGCGTCCATCATTGATGGCTGCCGGCTCTCACGCGCGACGATCAAAGTGTTCAAACACAAGGACACGGCGGATTGCGAGCGAGTGCTGAAGGAAACGGAAAACTGGCCGGGGAAAAAGCTGCTGATCACCGACGGCGTGTTTTCCATGGAGGGCGACATCGCGGACTTGCCGGCGCTGTGCACGCTGGCGGAGAAATACAACTGCATCATGATGGTGGATGACGCGCACGCATCTGGAGTGCTGGGGGAACGCGGGCGCGGAACGGTGGATCATCTGGGCTGCCACGGACGCGTGGACATTCAGGTGGGAACGCTGAGCAAGGCGATCGGTTCGATCGGCGGGTATGTCTGCGGATCGCGGGACTTGATCGATTTTCTGTACCAGCGGGGACGGCCGTTCTTGTTTTCCACATCGCATCCGCCGTCGGTGACGGCGACGTGCCAGGCGGCGTTCGAATTGCTGGATTCGGAAGCTGGCGAGCGGCTGGTAAAGAAATTGTGGTCAAACACAAAATTCTTTAAGCGGAAGCTGAAGAAGCTAGGATTTCAGACCGGCAAGAGCGAGACGCCGATCACGCCGATCATGGTGGGGGACGCGGCCAAAGCGTTCGAATTCTCGCGGACGCTCTTTGCGGAGGGAGTGTTTGCCGGGGCGCTGGGATTTCCGACGGTGCCCGAAGGGAAAGCGCGGCTGCGAACGATCGTGACGGCGGCACACAAGCGCGCGGACCTAGAAAGTGCGCTGGAAATTATCGCGCGCGTGGGGAAGGATCTTGGGATCGTGTGAGGCGATCGAACTGAGGGCTTAGGTCCCAATCCGAATGTGATTGAGCGAATGGAGCAGTCCGAAAACGTTGAGAAGCCAGAGCACGACAATGATCACGACGACGGCGTTCAAGATGGATTTAATGGTTCCCTGCATGGGAATGAAGCTGTTCACCAGCCACAGCAGAACACCGACGACGATCAAGACCAGCAATATCTGAACTAGCGGCATTGACGATTTACCTCCTTCGATCGCTGGCGAAAAATCCCTCGTATCGAAAGACTTTCCGCGGCAAATGAATTCGGCGCAATAGTAAGGAAACTCGAGTGGCGGGTCGATACAGCGAAACGCTTAGTTTACCGAGTGACGCCACCTATCCAAACCACGCAAATTCGATCGTGCCATCGCTCGATGGGGCATCCTCGGAGGCGAAGTCCCTCACCTAGAAGGGAAAACGCGCCGAGAATATGGCGATATGGTTGGTGGGATGGAATGAGGTCACGGCGATCTGGTATCCGCCACCGACGGTAAAGCCGAGACGATCCCACAGGCGAAATTTGCCAAGCACGACGCCGGGAGTGAGATAGACGGACGTGTTGCCGCCATGCTCGCCCTGATAATAGTGAGTGAAATTGACTTCGGTTTCCGGCCAAATTTTGTTGAAGAAGCGATATTGAATTGCGTTGCTCCACGCCAGGTTGCGCCCGATGGTGTGTTCGTTGCCGGTGGGCATGCTGATGCCGAGAGTTCCCTGCACATCAAAATCGCCGAGGCCCTTTCCGTAAGCGATCGTGGGCGTGATCACCGGATTGGGCTGGCCTTGTGTGTGCTGGCCGGTGGGCAGACTCATCTGGAAGAAGGCGGTGAGGATGTAGTTTCCATGCTGCTCGTTTTTGGCGGCGATGCGATATTTCACGAGAAACTGCCAATCGGCAAAGCCATTGGGCGAATCGGGATTGTTCACCACATAGCCGGGCACCGCCAGGATGATTTCGATATTTTTCGCAGGAATGAATTCCAGACCCTTGCTTACGCCGTAGTTGTCGGTAATCTGGCCAGAATTGTGAGGCTGCCATTGAATGTCGAACCGATATTCCTGCTCGAGCCGGGGAGTCGTGGTGGCGAGAGGGGTGATCCAATGGGGCTGTTCAGCCTGAGTTTCCGAGACCATTGAGAACCAGTTGTGGAAGAGGCCATCGTCCTGGGTAGTTTGCATGGTTGCGCTCGGTTGCGCCGGCGACGAGGCGGCTGGATCGGCCGTAGATTGCGCGCGCGCAACGCCACTCATGGACAGCAGCATGAAGAGGATTGCGAATACAATGATGCGGTGCTTCACCGGTTCACCCTATGATTTCTTTCGGATGGATTGAGCCGCCGGCCCGAAATGTGGCGACCGACAACGAATTTAAGCGATTTAAATAGATAAGTCAAACCGATTTAGGTCGATTCTTGGAGAGACACCGCACAGAACTCCTCGGGTGGGCGCACGTTGCGGAACCGTTGCGGCGAAATCGGCAGGGTTACAGCCGGATGATCATGACTTCCGTAGATTTCACCAGAGCGGCCACGGTCTGGCCATTTTTCAGGCGCATTTCACGAACTGCGTCAGCGGTGATGATGGAGGTAATCCGCTGGCCGCCGATCGAAAGAGTCACCTGCGCCATCAGACCGTTAACCTTGATGCCGGTGACGCGGCCCACGAGTTGGTTGCGCCCGCTGATCCGTCGAAAGTTATTTCGGCGTTCGGGGATGTCACCACCCTGGCTCTCTCGATACAGGAACCGATAGATTTCCTGTTCAGGGATGCGGTGATGGCCGCCCGCGGTCTTCACGGTGCGAAGTTTTTTCTTGTAGATCCACTGCTTCAAGGTGGGATAGCTGATCCCGAGGACCTGTGCGGCGTCGCGTGGCGTGAAGAGTTTGGAGGTAGGCATGATGGTGCTCTCGGGATTCGCCGCGAGCGCGATCGCTCGCTGAAACGATGCCGACGATGCACGATGCTAAGCTCGGGCCGGCCGCAGTGTCAATCCGAGAACATCTAAGAATGGGCGAGAAGGCCCGAAGACGCGAGCTTCGCAATCTTCGCGACGGCCGCTGCAGGCGCGGCTATCAGGCGGTGGCGGCCCACTGGGGATGGAGATTTTTGTAGAGCGCCAGCACCAGACCGCCAAGGCCCCAGACGGCCGCGAGGGCGGCCACCACGAAACCGATGAAGGGAAGCATGGTGAGCGCCTGGATGATGGCGAGGCCGACCGCCAGGCGGCCAATGGCGGCCGCGATTCCCGGAGCGGCGCCCATAAGCTGTTCGCCCAGCCAGGCGGCGATAAACACTCTGGCGGAGTAGAGAGCAATGGCGTAAAGAAGCGCACCGGCAATGCCGACGCCCAGGCCCACAATCGTGATGCAGACCAACGCGGCGACAATTGGCGTCGCGATGGTGAATAAAATGCCGAAGCCGAGGGCGGGGCCAATCCTGCGGCAGGCGGCGGAGGCATCAAAGAAAAGTCCAGGAACGATGAGAAGAATGGCGAGGCCGAAAACGAAGCGGGCGCCCCAGAAAAGAATTTGATGCCAGTAGTAGCGGGGAGAAGAGTAGTCGGGACGATGCGAATTTTTCAGGATGGTGACGTCGGGCTGGCTCGCGAGTTTCGCGGAAGACGAAATATCAGGCTGGTTGCGGCCGCTGTATTTCAAGCTGCCGGCGATCGCGGCAGCGGGACCGATGGTGAGGCGCCCGGCGTGAACGCGAGCGTCGCGGCCGAGAGAGCCGAAGACTTCGATGCTGTCGCCGGCCGCGAGAACATCACCCGCGATGCGTCCGCGGAGAATGGCGTCATCGGCGCCCACCGTAACGCTGCCGCCGACTGAACTTGTTTCATCGAGGTCAATTTGTCCGGCCCAGATCATGACATTGCGGGCGACGGCGCTTTCGATCGAGATCATATGAGCGCAGACGCGGACGTTGCCGTCGACCGGACCGTTGATGCGAACTTCGTTGCCGAATGCCAGAACATCGCCCTTTACGTGGCCATTGATGGTGACGCTTTCGCTCCAGGCGATCACATCGCCATTCACGTCGCCATCAATCCGGGTGGAGTTGGCGTAAACGATGAGATCGGTGTTAACGACCTGGCCGGCGGGGAGCGTGAAATTGGGATCGCCGTGCTTGACGTCGGCAGCGGACGCGGCGGGAGCGACGGAAAGCGCGGCCAGCATCGCGGCCATGACCACCGCGACGGTGGTGAGGCGCCGCCAGTGGCGGTGGAGCAGCCACATGAGAATGATCCCCAGAGTAGCCATGCCGAGGAATTCGGTTAGGGTTCGCATCGCGTCCCATCCTTTCCAAAATGCACCGCTGAAGAAAAACATGGTGAGAATATTTCCCTGCGTGAAGCCGGCCTGGGCGGCCTGCGATTGCAATGGTTCGACAAAACTGTTCCAGACGGTGTAAGCGCCGCCACAGGCCAGGCCGAGAGCCGCGATCCAGCCCCACGGCGCGGAACCTCTCTCAGGAGCATGAACCAGGCGGGCGGGAACGGACTCTTCGTCGGACGAAAGAGCTTCGCTGAGCCAGATGCTTTCGCGATCGAGCGCGCGGAGCAGGCCGGCGCAGGCGGCGCAAGAAGAAGCGTGGGCGCGAACCTGCGCGGCGTGCGCGGCATCGAGCTGATTTTCGAGAAACAGCAGCGCGGCCATTTCATCGAAATGTTCTCCGGCAGCGCCGCCGCGATTCGGAATGCCGCTTTCGAATGGACTCACGATCGTCCTCCTGCACCGGCGCCGAGCAAAGCGGCGCCTGATTCTCCGAGCGTGTCACGCAATTGATGGCGGGCGCGCAGCAGCAGCACCCCGACAAACGCGCGGCGGACGCCCAAAGTGTCCGCAATTTCGTCGTAACTCATCTCCGCGAAATAGCGGAGCACCAGAGCCATGCGGGCCCGGTCGGGAAGCTTAGCAAGACCGGCGCGAACCTGCTTGCTGGAAAAATCAGCTTGCAGCTGCTCGAGTTGATCGGGGTCGGGATGCTCGAGCGGAAGCGTATCAATGTCGCCTGTTTCGAGATCCTGACGGATGCGGCGGCGGCGCAGCATGTCCCAACAATGATTGCTGGCCACTTTGTAAAGCCACGCGGTAAAGGGGCGCGAGGAATCGTAGGTCCCGAGTTTTTGGTGAACTTTCATGAACACTTCCGTGGTGGCGTCCTCGGCATCCTCGCGCGAAGGCAGGGCCCGCCGGCAGAACCGAAAAATCGCCGGCGCGAATTGACGATACAGGTCGCCCCAGGCGTCGCGATCGCCCGCCCGGACCTGTGCCAGCACTTCCGCCAGCTCGGTGGCGCTCATCTGCGAGATGCTGTTGCGTCGCTCCATAGGTAGATACGTCCGGTGGTATCCAAAAATTTCAAAACATCTACATACGACGGCGGATAGGCGCCCAGGCTAACACCTGAGAGGTCCGCCGCTCGACGCCCCGCATTGAATCTAGCAAAACAGAGGCGGATTGGGGAGGGTCGGGGACGCGCCGAGAGGCCCGGCGCCCTGGGTTGACCCGGAGTCACAGTGGCGGGCGCGGCCGGCAAATAACGCCCGCGGGCCGGGACGCGAGAAATCGGCGATCCCGCCGAAGTAAGCCTTGGCGGAGAAAAGCGATGGCCCCGCGCTCTGAAAAAGCCCGCGCGGCTGCTTAGAACATTAGCTTGACGGCGAACTGAATGCCGCGAGGCGCGCCGCCGCCGAGGAACGGATTGCCGATGCCGACGTCGCCGGTGGCCGTCAGCGGGAGAAATCCGAGGCTGTGGCCGTAGGTGGCGCTGGCGGGATTGGTGTCAATTCCGCCGTATGCCGCGTCAGCGATGAAGCTGGGCAGCAGGGGGCTGGAGAAATTGGGGTGATTGAGGATGTTGAAAATTTCGCAGCGGAACTGGATGGTCAGGCGCTCGCTGACGGGCGTGTTCTTGAAGAGCGCGAAGTCGCCTTCCTTGAAGCTCGGACCTCGCAAGGAACCGCGGCCTTCGTTGCCGAAGTGGCGCGTGCCGGGCTGGCATATCTGTTCGTCCGACGGGTAGGCAGGATTTGCCGCGGTGATGGCGCTGGGCGTCGGGTTGGGCGTGCAGGGAACCATGAATGTGGTGAGATTCAGGAACTGCCCCGGGTTGCTGCGATTGTAGACCGGCGCGTCCACTACATCCGGGCGCCCATCGCCCTCGGCGCTGCCGTCGTAATCGCCTTCAAAATTGTAGTTGAGGGCAAACGGCTGGCCAGACTGCAGAATCACGGAGCCATCCAAGCCCCAGCCATCAGTCAGCTTGTTCCACTTCCCTTTCCAGGTCGGCAGCGTGTACATGTAGTTCCACGAGAAACGATTGCGGACATCGAAATTCGAGTTGCCCTTTTCCGCCCTGGGATTGGTGCTGTCGTTGGGCTGCGCGGCATTGGGAACGAAATCGTCGCTGTCGCTGGCGGTGTCAATCGAATGCGACCAGACATAGTTGACCTGCGACTCAAACCCCCGGAAATCGTGAAGGCGAATGCTGGTCTGCAGGGCGTTGTAGTTCGATTGCGCGCTGGATTGCTCCTGGAAAATGTAGCTGAGCGGAAACTGAGGAAAATTTCTGGGCGCGCCGTAGGAGGGAATGCAGCCCGTGCCGCCAAGATTCGCGCAGGGCCGGCCGTTCACGTCGAAACTCGTGGGGCTATTCGCAAACGCCAGATCCGAGGAATCAATGACGGATTGGCTAGGCTGGTCGAGATCCACGAAGCGGAATAGATGATGTCCCTGCGAGCCCACATATCCGACCTGCAGCACCACTCTGTGCGTGATGGCCTGCTGGATATTGAGATTGTAATTCATCATGTAGGGCGTCTTGATGTTTGGATCGATCCCGAACGCGTTGCTGACAGGCGAGAAACCGCCGAACACGGGAGAGTTTTCGACGGTCGTTCCGTTAGCGCTGCCACTTTGCATCGCGGCTGGACCGGCGCCGTTGTAAGCCGGACCGGGAGCGTAGCTGACCGGCCAGGGGAGATGGTCGAGAAACACGTCTTGCGAGAATGAATCGTAGAACATGCCCCAACCGGCGCGGACCACGGTGCGACTCTTGCCGAAGAGGTCCCATGCCACTGAAAGGCGGGGAGCGAAATTTTTGTATTGCGGATGGTAAAGCTGGTTGTAGCCGGCGACGCCGGTGCCGACCTGCACCAGGCCGACGGCAGGATCGAAATTGGTAAAGAGATTGTCCTTTTCGCTGACCACACCGAAGTAGTCCCAACGCAGGCCAGCGTTGAGCGTGATGTTGGGCCGGAACTTATAAGCGTCCTGGATATAGAGGCCGTGGTTGTTCTGATCGGTGTGGCGCAGGCCGTCGCCGGAGGTGATTCCACCGCCGCCGGATACGTCGCCATTGAGGAAATCCTCGAGATCGCTAAAGCCGAGCTTGCCGCGCGCATTGATGCCAAGATTCTGAGTGATCGAGGTGCGGCGAAACTCGTAGCCGAATTTCACGGTGTGCCTGCTCATGGTCCAGGAAACATTGTCCACGAATTGCCAGTTGCCATCGACGCGGTGGCGCGGAGTGGAATTGTTCGAGCCGATTTGAGCGAACGAGCCAACATTAATCACGGGCAGGCCCCCGGACGGCGAACCGGTGTCCAGGCCGATGGAAGTGGGGTCGAAAGCCTGGTCTTGCGGGAAGAACCCCTCGGCGAAGCGATTCCAGCCCAGGCGCGCTTCGTTAACCTTGGTCGGCGAAATCGTCCAGACGTCGGAAATGGCCACCAGTTGGACGCGTGTGGGGGTGTCGGTATTGAAGCCCGGCATGGTGCCGCCGCCGGAGAGAGCCAGGGGGAAGAGCTGCGTGCTGTTGCCAAAATAATAGCGGCCCGTGAGGAGATTGTTCAGACCGAAATTGTGGTCGATCTTTCCGATGAAGCTGTCAATGTCGTTGCTGAAGGGCGTGTTGGTGGAAAGGTTGGCCAAAGCGGGATTGTTGGTCGCGCTGGGGTTCGCGAACGCGCAGCCGGTGGTTACGGTGGCGGTCGGGTTCGTCGGATCGGGCACGGTAGTGTTCATGACGACGACGCCGGCGTTGATATTCGGCAGCGGCCAAGGATTGCGGGCGATCAGTGCGGCAATCACCGGATTGGCCGAGCCGGCAAACTGAGTAAAGTCGGGAACGCAGGCCAATGTAGCTTGGGCGCCGGATTCGCGCTGGCCCTCGTAGTCGAAGAAGAAGAAAGTTTTGTCTTTCTGGATCGGGCCGCCCATGGAGGCGCCGAACTGATTGTTGTGGAAGGTGCCCTTGGGAGTGCCGTCGGTATTGAAATAGTTGCGGGAGTTCAGAGCCGTGTTGCGGAAATATTCGAGGGCCGTGCCGTGAAATTGGTTGGTGCCGCTCTTGGTGACGATGTTGACGACGGCTCCGGCGTTGCGGCCGTATTCAGGCTCGTAGTTGGAGAGCACGTTAAGCTCGGCGATGGCCTCGAGCGGAAGAATCGTGGCGGGATCGCCGAAGACCCCCGCTTCGTTGATCGCCGGGTCATTGCGGAAACCGTCGTTCATGTCCGTGCCGTCGAGCAGGAAATTGTTGGAGCGGCCGCGCGCGCCATTCATCGAGAAAATTCCGTAGGAGCCGGGAGAATCGGTGATCTGGTCAGGCGAGCCGGAGACGCCGGGGGTGAGGAAGATGAGCTTTTGGAAATCGCGTCCGTTGGCAGGGAGGTTGGTGACCTGATGCTCCTCCATGACGCCGCCGAGCGTGTTCGAGGTGGTCTGAACCTGGGGCTGGGTGGTAGCGGAGACCACCACCTGCTGCTTGACGTCGCCCGGCTTGAGGACCGCATCAACGCGGCTTTCGACAGCGACATCCACGCGAATGTCGTTGGTGACCGAGCGGGTGAATCCATCCTTCTGGATTGTCACTTGATAATTGCCGATGGGGAGTTCGGGGACGAAGTAGCTGCCGTCGGAGGCGGTGATAGTCGTACGCACCAGGCCGGTGCCGGTGTTGTCGACCGACACGGAGGCGTCGGCGATCGAGCCTCCCGACGTGTCAGTGACCGTGCCTAGGATGGTGCCGCGGAAAGTCTGCGCGGAAGCAGGTGCCGCGGCCAGCGCAAGCGCAATGAGAAAAAGAACGACGCTGCACGACCAGCACGCGATCGCGGCACAACGATTCCCGATTTGCATTTGAAGTCCCCCGAAAGAGTCTAACGCGTCTCCGCGAAAATCGGCCCCGTCAAAATACCGATGGAAGAAATAAGGACCGCGAACAACGGCCCGCGCCACCCCTGGCATACTCCTCGAAAAAGGCCGTCTATACCTATAAGCTGGCGAGACTTATGAGTCAAGAAGCATTGTGCGCGCGGGGCGAATGCGCGAAAAGGAGTGCGCACGTGGGTACGTAGAGGGTACGCTGGGCGACACTGGAATCCTGACCCGCGAGCGGCGCTCCGCGCGGGCGGTTTGCTATACTCGCGGGTTGCGCGGGGCGGCTTACAGACAATCGAGCGGCGCCCACCCAGGCCCGGCGTCGTGATTTGGCTCGTTGAGAAGCAGCAGATTGGGTTGAGTCGAGGGCCACGAGGCCCGCGGGAACCGTAATGGCTGACAAACCAAAAGAGCGCCTGTTCCTGATCGACGCGATGGGCTACATCTTCCGGGCGTTTTTCGCGCCTATGCCGCAGCGTCTGCGAAGCCCCGCCGGCGTGCCCACCAACGTTCCCTACCTGTTTTCGAACATGATCCGCAAACTGACCAAGGACTGGAAGCCGGATTACCTGGCCGTGGTGTACGACGTGGCTGCGCCGACTTTCCGCGACAAGCTTTTCGCGGAATATAAAGCGCAGCGCCCGGCGATGCCCGAAGACCTGGCGACGCAACTGCCGCTGGTGCGGCGCTATTGCGACGCAATGCGACTGCCCGTGCTGGAGGCGCCGGGATACGAAGCCGACGACGTGATCGGAGCTCTGGCGGAACAGGCGAAATCGAAAGATCTCGAGGTCTACATCGTCACAAGCGACAAAGACCTGATGCAGCTGGTGGGCGGGCCGGTGCGAATCCTGAACCCGGCCAAGGGCGACCTGCTGATTGACGAGAAAAAAGTGGAAGAGCTGATGGGCGTGCCGCCGGAAAAAGTGGCGGACGTGATGGCGCTGATGGGAGATTCGATCGACAACATTCCGGGAGCGCGCGATCCGAACGAGAAGCCTCCGCCGGGCGAGCGGCGAAAAGCGGGCATCGGAGAAGTGGGAGCGCGGCAGTTGATTCAGGAGTATGGAAGCGCGGAAGCCGCGCTGGCCAACGCGGGAAAGGTGAAACGCGCGAGCTACCGGGAAGCGCTGGAAAAATACGGCCAATTCGTGCGCCTGAGCAAGCAACTGGCGACCATACCGACCGATGCGCCGGTGAAACTCGAACTGGAGAAGCTGCGAATACAGGAGCCCGACGCGGATGCGCTGCGCGAGCTTTACGGGGAGCTTGGATTTACGTCGCTGCTGCGCGAGATCGCTCCACTCACCGACGACAAAAAAACGGAGTACGCGCCGCTCGAATCGGCTGCTGCGCTGCGAAAATTTCTGGAGAGCGCTCCGGCGAAAGGCGAAACGTCGGTCTGGCTGGGGCTGAACGCGCAAGAGGCGGATGAGGAAGGATTCGGGACGCAGGTGCTGAGTGTGGAAGTGTCCACGAAAGCGGGAATCGCGCAGACGGCCGCGAACGGCGCGGACAACAGCTCGCTCGCCGCGATGAAGCAATGGCTGCAGGATGCCAAGCGAGCGAAAGTGGTGCACGATCCGAAACTATTTCAATTGCTGGCCGGCTCCCGGGACCACACCGGACGCCCAGATGGCGTTCGCGGAATCCGGCACGCGACGATGCTCTATTCGTATCTGCTGAGGCCGACCACGGCCAACCACGCGTTTGCGGAGACGGTGCTGCGGCATTTGAACCGCACGCTTTCGGGAGCGCCCGGCGAGCGGGCGGATTTTCTGCAGCGGCTGGCGCCCGTGCTGCGCGCGGAGGTGGAAAAGCAGGATCTCGCCGAAGTTTATGAAAAAATCGACCTGCCGCTGGCCGCCGTGCTGGCGCGGATGGAAGCGGCAGGCGTGCTGGTGGATCCCAAGGAACTGGACAGAATTTCGGCGCATGCGCAGGAGGAGATCAGCGCGCTCGAGAAGACGATCTACGAGCAGGCAGGCGTGGCGTTCAACATCAATTCGCCGCAACAACTCGCGGAAATATTATTCGACAAACTGAAGTTGCAACCGCCGCGCCGCACGCGCGCGAAGGCCAGATCCACGGCGGCCGAGGTGCTCGAGGAGCTGGCCGAGGCGCACGAACTGCCCAGGAAAGTGCTGGAATATCGCGAACTTTCAAAATTGAAGTCCACGTACGCGGACGCGCTGCCACGGCTGGTGGATCCGGCAACCGGGCGGCTGCACACGCGATTTTCGCAGACTGGAACGGCGACCGGGCGGCTGAGTTCGTCAAATCCAAACCTGCAAAATATTCCAGTGCGCAAGAAGCTGGGAAGGGAGATTCGCGCGGCGTTCGCGGCAGCTCCGGGATGTGTGCTGCTGTCGGCGGACTATTCGCAAATCGAGCTGCGGATTCTTGCGCATCTATCGGGCGACGCCGTGCTGATGGAGGCGTTCCAGCGCGGCGAGGACATTCACTCGCGGACGGCGCAGGAGGTGTTCGGCGTGGCGCCCTTCGCGCAGACGCCGGAGCACCGGCGAGTCGCTAAGATCATCAATTTCGGCGTGATTTATGGGCTTTCGGCATTCGGGCTGTCGCAGAATCTGGGAATCGAGCCACGCGAAGCGGCCAAGTTTATCGACGCGTATTTCGAGCGCTACAGCGGCGTGAAAAAATTTCTGGACGCGCAGATCGCCGAGACGCGCGAAACGAAAATCACCCGGACGATGTTTGGCCGCACGCGCCCGATTCCGGAAATCGATTCGCCGCAAGCGAATCTGCGCAGTTTCGCAGAGCGCACGGCGATGAATACGCCCATGCAGGGAGCGGCGGCGGATCTGATCAAACTGGCGATGATCGAGCTGGACCGGCGGCTGCCGGAAGAGAATTACGAATCACGGATGATCCTGCAGGTGCACGACGAACTGCTGTTTGAAGGACCGGAGAAGGAAATTCCGCGGCTAAGGGGAGTCGTCAAGGAAGTGATGGAAGGCGTGCACGAGCTACGCGTGCCGCTGTTGGTGGAAACGAAAGTGGGCATAAACTGGCGAGATATGAAGTAAGCGGCGGCCGCGAATTCCGGAACGGCTGAAGAAACCGCGCGCGGCGGAAAGGAAGAAAAAATGGCGGGCAATCATGCCGAAGGATTTCTTGGGCTGGTGAGGGACGCGAAAAAGAGGATCAAGGAGCAGGACTATCGTGAAGTGAAAAAGAAGCTGGACGCGGGCGAAAAAATGACCGTGGTGGACACGCGCGAAGATTTGGAATGGGCGCGCGGGCACATTCCCGGAGCGATCCATCTCGGCAAGGGCGTGATTGAGCGGGATATCGAGAACGCCATCGCGGACAAGGAGACCACTATCGTGCTGTATTGCGGCGGCGGGTACCGCTCCGCACTGGCCGCGGATAATTTGCAGAAGATGGGATACCGCAACGTGATCTCGATGGATGGCGGCTGGCGCGGCTGGACCGAAGCGGGGTTCCCGATTATTAAGGACTAATCCAAACGTGAATTTGCGAAAGCGGTTGGCTGGGGCGGTTGGACTCGAACCAACACCGTCCTCATTAACAGTGAGGTGCCCTACCAATTGGACCACGCCCCAACCGTCCGAGTAGTTTAATCGAAACGGCGAAAACTTTGCTGATGGGTTTTGTGGATGGGATGAAAAACAATTTCCGATGGAAGGCGCGGTCGAACGAGACGCAGCGCGCGAAGGCTGCCGGGCACACACCCGCAGCATTGAAAATGAATGTTCACCGCAATGGGAAAATACGGCGAAGAGAGCGGTTTCTGAAGGATGGCCGGAAATAAGCCGGGGGAAGGAAGCCGGCCCAGCCCTCAATCCCCGAAGGGATCCTCGGCTTTCCTCCCCCTGACGGCGATGCGAGGTGCACGTCGGAAACCAAAGTCAAACAACGGCAAACAATAGACTTGATGAATGGATGCCTGGTAAAAAGTCCTAGGGACCAGAAAAAAATTCGGTGTGGAAATTGAGCGACACTTCTGCGCGAGCGATGTTTCTCCCGTACGTTGGATGAGTTTTAGTCCGCGGCGGGCGCCGCTTTGCGTTTGCCAGGGGTATCCGCAACCCTCAGCGAGTCGGCGATGGCCGAAGAGCCGTTTTGACGATGTACCGAGTGCTTGGTACACTGGTGGACTATGCTGGGCGCATTCTACCCAGTGTATGCAGCGCCCTTCTGTGAGG
>JBAVQT010000316.1:0-3272 GCA_049694295.1 Candidatus Acidiferrales bacterium | reverse complement strand
GGTCATGATGGACTACAACCATTGGGGCGCCCTCGGGTTGCTAGGTGAAATTCTTCCCTGGGCCGACAATCGCGTCGAGTTATCCAAAGAAAAAGATCGGCACGGAATTCGCATCGCGAAAGTCACTTTTAATCTCCATGGCAACGATAAAAAAATGATCGAGTACGGCAAGAATAAAGTTATGGAGATCATGTCCGCCGCGGGAGCGGAAGAAGTCGTCCAGGAACCGCGCTACGCCCATCTGGTTGGCGGCGCCCGCATGGGAAGCGATCCGCGCGCGTCGGTCGCGGACAAGTTTGGACGCACCCACGACATCGCGAATCTTTTCGTCTGCGACGGCAGTTTGATGCCCACCCAGGGATCGGCCAATCCGGGTTTGACGATCCAGGCTCTCGCTGCGCGAACAGCCGACTACCTAATCTCCCAAGGCGGCGAAATTTTCTCGTCGTCCAGCAGGTCCATGGATGCCCCTCCCATCCGCTACAACCTTTCGCCGCCGGGCACTTGGGGGAAAGGCGTTCCGCGTCTTACTTGAGAAATACCGCGGAATAGGTCGGACTGATGCTCGCGTTCATATCAAGGATGCTGGTGAGCAACTGAAAAGAGGAACTCCTAAATGTCCGCACACAGCCCTACAGACCCCCAGGTCGTAGTCATCACCGGAGCCTCGGCTGGCGTCGGCCGCGCCACCGCTCGAGCTTTTGCTCGCCTCGGCGCGCGCATCGGGCTTCTTGCTCGCGGCAAGGACGGCTTGGAGGGCGCCCGCTCGGATGTCGAAGAAGATGGCGGCGAAGCCCTGGTGATCCCGACCGATGTGGCCTGCAGCAACGATGTTGAGGCTGCCGCGGAAGAAGTCGAAAAAAAGTTCGGGTCCATCGACGTTTGGGTGAACAACGCCATGACCACGGTATTCTCGCCTCTCAAAGAAATTACGCCTGAAGAATTCAAGCGCGCCACGGAAGTCACTTACTTGGGAACAGTCTATGGAACCATGGCTGCCCTGAAGCGCATGTATCCTCGAAATCGCGGCAGCATCGTGCAGGTGGGATCCGCTCTCGCGTATCGTTCCATTCCTTTGCAGGCTCCTTATTGCGGAGCCAAGCACGCCATCCGAGGTTTCACCGACTCTCTCCGCTCCGAACTCATACATGATCGCAGCAATATTCATCTGACGATGGTGCAGATGCCGGCGCTGAATACCCCGCAATTTACTTGGTGCAAGACGAAACTTCCTCGTCATCCGCAGCCGGTGCCTCCGATTTTTCAGCCCGAAGTTGCCGCTGAGGCCATCGTTTGGGCCGCGCATCACCGCCGCCGCGAGGTTTTTGTAGGAGCGCCAACCGTCCAGGCGATTGAAGCCAATAAGGTCGCGCCGGGCTTGCTGGACTACTATCTGGCGAAGACATGCTATTCCGGCCAGCAAACCGACCAGCCCGTTAGCCCCGATCGTCCAGACAATCTCTTTAATCCTCTCCCAGGCGATTACGGCGCGCACGGAATCTTCGACGATCGGGCGCATGCCGCCAGCGCTCAGCTTTGGCAAACCACTCACCGCGCTTGGTTAGCCGCGGCCGGGTTTGGCGCCGCGGCATTTCTCTGTGCTGCGCTCCTGGCGACCAAACGATGAATACGTTGGCAAGAGTGACGAAGACCACGTGATTTAGTCCGTGCGCGGACGACGGAGGACCCATGAGTTCCAAGGTATCAGACGATCAAATGGCGCCCGGTCATCCGGGCATCGCAGCTCGTTGGACTTCCAGCAGCAAATCCGGAGTCGGCACGGCCGTCAGCTACCTAAGCCGTCTGTGGTTCGCGGTCTCTCATGGAACCATCAACGAAGTCTACTATCCGAATATCGATCGTGCCGACATTCGAGATTTCGAGCTGCTGGTCACCAATGGATCGGATTTCTTCTCCGAAGAAAAGCGCGATACCAACCACAAGATCGAACCCCTCGCCCAAGGCGTGCCCGGCTATCGCCTCACGAATACCTGCAATCAAAATCGCTATCGCATCGTGAAGACGGTAGTAACCGACCCTTTGCGCGAAGTGTTGCTCCAGCAAATAAAATTCGAAGCGCTACAAGGCTCAGCGAAAGACTATCGCTTATATGCATTATTGGCCCCGCATGTGAATGACCGGGGACAGGGCAATAGCGGATGGTCGGGAGATTACAAGGGTATTGGCATGCTCTTCGCCCAACGAGACACGATCGTTCTGGCTCTCGTGTGTTCGCTTCCCTTCGTCCGCACCAGTTGTGGTTTCGTAGGATGCAGTGACGGATGGACTGACATCAGCCGGCACAAGCGCATGACTTGGCTTTATCCGCGAGCCATGGATGGCAACATCGCCTTGACGGCGGAGATTGATTTAGCCGCATGTCGCGGAGAGTTTTGTTTGGCTCTCGGATTTGGTGAGACGGATGCCGAGGCCGGACAGCGAGCGCGTGCCACCTTGTTGGAAGCTCCGGATTCCGTCATCAAGCGTTACGTCGCCGGTTGGCAGAAAGCTCAGCGGTCTTGTCTGGATATGAGTCAGCCTCAAGAGAAGGGGTTCGATCTGTATCGTGTGAGTATCGCCGTTTTGAAGACTCACGAAGCCAAGCGATTTCCCGGCGGAATGATTGCAAGTTTGTCCATTCCCTGGGGCTCCTCCAAGGGCGATCACGACGTCGCTGGCTATCATGTCGTCTGGCCTCGTGATCTGGTTCAGGGCGCCGGTGGCTTGCTCGCCGCGGGAGACGCCGCCGGTGCTCGCAGGACTCTTTCCTATTTGATGAGTACGCAGTGCGCCGACGGCCACTGGCCACAGAACATGTGGCTGGAAGGCACTCCCTATTGGAACGGGATCCAGATGGATGGGACTGCGTTCGTCATCCTGCTGGCCGATTTGCTGCGGCGTAGCGGTGAACTCTCGGAAATAAAACCCTGGCCGGCCGTGCGCGCCGCCGCCGCGTTTCTCGTGCAAAATGGCCCCGGATCCCAGCAAGACCGCTGGGAAGAAAATCCCGGCTATTCCACGTACACCATGGCAGTCGAAATCGCGGCGCTGCTGGCCGCTTCGGATTTTGCCGACGAAGCCAAAGAAAGCAAGATCGCCGCGTTTTTGCGCGAGACCGCCGATATTTGGAATGCCCAGATTGATAGATGGACCTACGTGACCGGCACTGATCTCGCCAAAAAAATCGGCGTCGCGGGATATTACGTGCGAATCGCTCCGCCGGATGTCCTGCAAACCGGATCGCTAACCAATGTCTCGGTAAAAATTAAGAA
>JBAVQT010000315.1:0-6797 GCA_049694295.1 Candidatus Acidiferrales bacterium | reverse complement strand
GCTGTTCGCCCGCCACGCCGTATTCATTGCGATTGACGATGGTCCAAAGTTCGCGCTGCGCCAGCGGAAAGCGGCTGGCGAAAACTCCCGCCTGCAACGTCGGCGCGTGTGGCTGCCACTCCGCGCTGCTCAGGTTCTCCGCGAAGGCGTGCTCGATGCGTGTAATCCTCAGCACCGCCTCCGCATCGTGCGGCGTCATGCCGTACCAGAATCCCCAAAGATTTTCGAGCACGGCATACCCGGAGCCATTGAAAAAAGCGTGCTGTAGGCTGTCGGTCTTGTCGCGCGTGAATCGATCGGTAACATCGACCATGTGTCGCGGCTCGAGCCACTTCGATTGCGTGACCATGGGCACGAACGGATAGGGAACATCCTCCCACGTAACCCAGTCGTCCCAGCCAATCGTGCTCCAGGCCAGCGATTCGTCGCGAATGTCAAACTGCGGCTCGAGCGCGAGCGGATAACTTGCAGCCTCCGATGCGCTGCGAAAATTGGCAGGCACGCTTTCCAGCGTGTCGAAATTGATGCCGTCCGCGCCCACCTGCTTCATAAGACTCACCAGCGCCCGCCACACGGGCGCGCCCTCATCGCGCGTTCCGGTGTCCCAAGCCAGCGTTGGGAAAAATACTTTCACGTTGCGCCGGTGAAATTCCTCCACTGCGCCGCGCAATCCCGCAATTCCTCCGGGCATGTCGCGCAACAGATCGAATTGATTGCGGTCATCCACGCCGATGTTCGGGTAGAGCGGCCAGATCAGCACCGCGTCGATCGGGCCGATCCGGCTCTCCACACCGGCGAGAAATCGATCCACCGTGTATTCGCCCTTTTCCGGGTCGTACAGCGAGCGATCCCAGATCAGCACCTGATCCTGCGAAAATGCGCGCTGCGTCCAGGCCAGCTCGGGGCGCTGGTATTCCGAGCCGTCGTAACGCAGGCGCGTCAGCCGCTCGGCGCGCCAGGCCTTCAGACCATCGAGCCAAGCTCCGGCGCCGGCTGGAGACGAAGGACCGGACAAGAAAACCTCCTGCGGCGAAGCGGGCATTCCAAGATTCATCACCCCGGTAGGAGGCACCAGCGCATGGCGCGGTTTCCATTCGTCGGAGAAAGCCAGGCAGGAAAAAAAAAGAATGAAAACGGCGATTGAAATTGGTGTCGCAAGCGCGGACCGCAGACGAATCATGTCGCGTATTCCTGATGAGAGCGGGATCTCCCAGCGGCTCGCGCCATTCGCGTTACATCGCACGCCATCGCTCGAAGTCGCGGCACTGTATCGTTGCGTTGTGCGGAAGTCAATTCGTCAGCCGCAAGGCACGTGGCAGCGGCGGCAGCGCGCCGGTATCCTCAGCGCGCCGCGGAAGACTTGGCCCCAAAAACGCGCCGGAAAATTGCATCCACCGAGCGAAGCTGACGCGCCAGATCGAAAGTGTGTGCCAGGGCCTTGGCGTCAAGAAATTTCGCGATGTTGCCGTCGCCCGCGACGCGCTCGCGAAAATTTGATTCCGATTCCCACGCCGCCATGGCATGTCCCTGCACCCATTTGTACGCATCTTCGCGCGGAGCGCCATGCTCCACTAGATCCTGCAAAAGCTGTCCGGAAAAAACCAGGCCCTCAGTCGAATCGAGATTCCGCCGCATGCGCTCCGGAAACACTTTCATATTCGCCACGATTTCCGTCATGCGATACAGCATGTAATCCGCCAGGATCGTCGAGTCCGGCAAAATCACGCGCTCCACCGAGCTGTGCGAAATATCGCGCTCGTGCCACAGCGCGATGTTTTCCATCGCCGCCAGCGAATTCGTTCGCACGATGCGCGCCAGCCCGCAAATCTGCTCGCACGAAACCGGATTCCGCTTGTGCGGCATCGCGGAGCTGCCGCGCTGCTCGCCTCCAAAAGGTTCTTCGGCCTCGCGCACTTCGGTGCGCTGCAAATGCCGAATTTCGGTGGCGATGCGTTCGAGCGACGCCGCGATCACCGCGAGTGTCGCGAGATAGTGCGCGTGGCGGTCGCGCTCGATCACTTGGGAAGTGATCGGCGCTGTTGCCAGGCCCAGCCGCTCGCAGATTTTGTGCTCGATTTCAGGTCCCAGGTGCGTGCAGGTGCCCACCGCGCCGGAGATTTTGCCCACGGCCATCTCTCGCGCCGCGGCCTCAAACCGCGCCA
Source organism: Candidatus Acidiferrales bacterium (assembly GCA_049694295.1). Classification (GTDB taxonomy): domain Bacteria; phylum Acidobacteriota; class Terriglobia; order Acidiferrales; family UBA7541; genus Palsa-295. The sequence goes on along the minus strand of JBAVQT010000315.1, from coordinate 4,635 downwards.
TATCGCGGCGATTTTCCGCGTACCAATTCGCCACTTTCAGGCCAAAAGTAATCGGCTCGGCGTGTACGCCATGCGTGCGTCCAATTTCCGGCGTGTCCTTGAATTCCCACGCCCGCCGCTCCAGCACGTCGCCGAATGCAGCCAGCCGTTTTTCGATCAGTTGCGAAGCTTCGCGCACCAGCAGCGCTTGTGAAGTGTCCACCACGTCATTGGAGGTAAGCCCGTAGTGCAGCCATCGCGCGGCCTCCGGGTCGCCCACCGATTCTTGCACCGCAATCGTGAAGGCGATCACATCGTGCCGCACCTTGCCTTCGATTTCGTTGATGCGCGCCACGTCCACTCGCGCACGCTCGCGCAGTTTGGCGGCCGCTTCCCGCGGCACGATGCCTGCCTCAGCCAGCGTTTCGCTGGCTGCCAATTCCACGTCCAGCCATTTCCGGAAGCGGTTTTCATCGCTCCAGACGCGGCCCATTTCCGGGCGAGTGTATCGTGCGATCAAGCGACTCTCCTCATGGTGTCCATCTCAATTCCGGACCTGCGATCGTCACGCGCGAACGAGCTGGTGAATCCGCTTCACACGAATTTGCTTCTCTCGCTTGCGGAAACGTTCGTGGATTCTACAGCTCGAAAGGCCCCAGCGGGACGCGCTGCGAAGCTACGTGCAGGCTGCCGCGAAATGCGAAATTGCTCGAGCGCCGGCCCAGCGCTTCTTCGGCGGAAATGCGCGCCACGTCGGGATTATTGTTTTGCTCGGATACGTGCGCGAGCACCAGATGTCGCGGACGCGCGTCGAACACCTCCGAGTCCGCCAGAAAGTCGCTGACCACCGCATTCGAGAGATGCCCGGTGCGGCTCATCACGCGCTGCTTGATGAACCACGGATACGGACCCATCTTCAGCATCTCCAGATCGTGGTTCGATTCCAGAATCAGAAAATCCGCGTCGCGCAAATGCTGCTTCACCAACTCCGGCAAATATCCCAGGTCCGTCACGATGCCGACCTTCGTTCCATTGCACCGCAACACGTAGCCCACCGGATCGGCGGCGTCGTGAGGAATGGAAAATGGCGTCACTTCAATATCGCCGATTTCGAATTTCAGGCCCGGGCGAACGTGTTCCACTCGTGCGGGCTGCTTCGCGGGAGTGTCGGCAAACATTTTGCTGATTTCGCGGTGCGTCGGTTCGGTGAGATATGCGGCGCAATCCCAATCGCGCGCCAGTTGCGCCAGGCCGTTGCAATGGTCGGTGTGCTCGTGAGTCACCAGGATTGCGTCCACATGCTCGGGACGCGCGCGGCCCAGCGCTTCAAAGCGCCGCCCCAGTTCCTTGCGTCCGTATCCTGCGTCTACGAGGAGAGTGGTGCAGCCGGTCTCGAGCAATGTGGAATTGCCCGAGCTGCCTGAAGCCAGAATGGAGATTCGGAGCGAGATGCGGTTCCCTCAGCAAGCCGCGACTGTTGCATTCCTGCGCCCGGCGGCCATGAGATGGATGATGGCAAACTGCCGCCCTCGCGTCAACACTATGGAGCGGCGCGCCGGTGCCAAATTGACTGCCAAGGGAGAATCCAAGCGATGCTCGCGTGAGTTCGACGTCGCGAACGCCGTTGGCTTCCGAGCCTTAGGGAGAGCTATTTCGGGTCTAAAACGGATCCGAGGATCGGTATTTCATCCCCGAAAATACCTGAAACGCTGGATGTACGGATCTTGGCTCAAAGCGTAGGGTGCTGGCACGAGGTTTCCCGATGATTCGAACAATCTTGCTGATCGTGATCGTGCTGGCTCTTTTGGGCAGTTTGCCTCTGTATCCGTACAGCGCCGGCTGGGGCTACTATCCGAGTGGCGGCCTCGGACTGATCGCCCTCATCCTGATCCTGGTCCTTTTATTCGGCAAACGGGCGACGGTCTAGGCGACGATCAGAAAGACAGTTGCTCGCGGGTGAGTTCAAATCCCTCGAGATTTCCGACCACGGAAGCCGCCATGCGCTCCGGAGAGAAGAATTCGCGCGCGATCTGGCGCACCTCCTCTACCGTCACGCTTTCAAGCATTTCGATCAGTTCGGCAGGCGTGAAGTGCCGGTCGAAATAGATGTGATAGCGCGCCAGGCTGCTCATTCGCTGGCCGGAACCCTCCAGCGCCAGGAGCGTGGCGCCCTTTAGATTGTCCTTGGCGCGGCGAAGTTCGCCCTCCGTCAGCGGCTCATCGCGCAACCGCCGAAATTCCTCCACCACCGAACGCACCAGTTGCGCCGCCGTGTCCAACGACGTTCCGGCATAGACCGAAAGCGCTCCGGCATCCCGATAAGAATTGAGCTCGCTGAAGATCGCGTAAGCCAGGCCTTGTCGCTCGCGAATATTCTGGAAAAGCCGCGACGACATTCCGCCGCCCAGCACGTTGTTCATCACCGACACGGCGAAGCGCCGCCGGTCGGCCATCGGCAGCGCCGGCACACCGATGCAGATGTGTACTTGCTCGAGCTCGTGTTTGGTGCGCAGCGTCACATGAGGCGCTGGCGTCGGCTTCGCCTCGGCCGTTCCGTTTCCCGTGGATGCCAGCTTCCCAAACCTCTCCGCCACCAGTTCCACCAGACTTTCGTGCATCAGGCTCCCCGCGGCGGTGATCACCAGATGATTGGGCGCGTACCATTTGCCGAACCATTTGCGGAGAGTTTCCTGCGAAAAGGATGAGACGGTCTCCGGGGTGCCAAGAATCGGTTTGCTCAGAGCGTGCGGCGCCCAGAAATTTTGCGTGAAGAGTTCGTGGACCAGATCTTCGGGATTGTCTTGCGTCATTCGAATCTCTTCCAGAATGACGGATTTTTCCCGCTCGATATCTTCTTCCGCGAATTTCGGTTCGAGGACCATGTCGGCGAGCACATCGAAGGCTTTCGGCAAGTGCTCGTTCAGCACGCGCGAGTTGAAACAAACCATCTCTTTCGACGTGAATGCATCCAGCATTCCGCCGACGCTGTCTACCTCGCGCGCGATGTCTTCCGCCGACCGGCGGCGCGTGCCCTTGAACACCATGTGTTCGATGAAATGGGAAATGCCGTTTAGCTCGGCGGGCTCGCGGCGCGATCCGGAGCGCACCCAGATGCCCACCGAGACGGAATGCACGTGCTCCATCGGCTCGGTGAGGATGGCCAGGCCGTTGGGAAGAATTTCCTTGTGGACGTTGGAGGTGTTTGCAGTCATGTGTGTTGCCGTCTATTCTGGCACGCGACAGCGGCAAATGTCATGGCGCATCGCGAAAGGATGTTCGCGAATGCACGATTTCCGGGGTAATAGCAAGGCGCGGAAAAGTTAGATCAGTTTTTCGTCGGGCGAAAGTTCGCCGTACTCGCTCGAATAGTGGAGGGGCACGTCGGCATAGGAGCCCTTGTCGGCCAAATATACTTCGCAGGTCGAATAGGGGTACGAATAAATATGAATGCTGGTCGCTCGAGTGCCAAACTCCGTCAAATTTTGCACCTGATGGACCGGCTCGTCGGGTTGCACCACGGCCGGATGCGATGCGTCCATGTCGTACGAGTCGCTCGGAACCAGCTTGCAGGTAGCGTGTAACGCGTCGCGATTTTCAACGCGAAAATTCTGAACGTGCAGCCGGCCGATCGGCGTGGCCATCCAGCAATTTTGCCCGCGATGATTGTGAATGCGGCTGACCTGCCCCGGTTCCCAGCACAGAGACATCACCTCGAAAAGTTCGCACTTGAAGATCAGGTTTCGCGTGTAGTGGGACTTGGCGTAGAAAAGGTAGGGCTCGAGCGAGTCCACTTGGATCTGTTTTCGGACCGCGAAATCGAGCACCCGCGGAATCGTGAATTCCTTTTCCGGAATCAAGGCAAGTTGCTTTACCCAATCGTTGATGGCCAGCATTTCCACGGCGCGCGCCTCCACCGGTGCCAGCACGGAGCCCACCGGAAGCAGCCGTATTATAACGCCGCGGCGCAAGGCGTGCTGTGAAAATTCGCGGCAAAAGATGGCCGCGGCCCTGCGTGTTATCATGATTGCAAGATGTCTTTGCCGGAACCAAAATCGGTCTCGCAATCCGCTGGCACGCTGCTGGGACAATCCGAAGCCGATTTGCGCGCTCTTGCCGAATCGCTGGATGAGCCGGCGTATCGTGGCGCGCAGCTCTATCACGCGCTCTACGCTGAGCGGCAACTCGATCTGGCTGCAATGACCAATCTGCCGGCGGCCTTTCGCGAGCGGCTGAAGGTTGTTGCGCCCCTAACGCTGCCGCAAATCGTTCGCCGGCACCATTCCGCGGACGGAACGGTGCGCTACGTCCTGAGTCTCGGCCCCGGTGCAGCGAATGCGGAGCATCCCGGCAGGCCGGCCACCATCGAAGCCGTTTTCATGCCCGAAGAAAAGCGCCAGACGATTTGCATTTCCACGCAAGCCGGCTGCGCGGTGGATTGCCATTTTTGCCTGACGGCCACGCTGGGGCTCATTCGCAATCTTTCAGCCGCGGAAATTATTGGCCAGGTGCTTGTCGCGCTCGATGACCATCGCGCGGCGCTCCAGCCGCAGACCAACGTAGTGCTAATGGGCCAGGGTGAGCCGCTGCTGAATTTCGAAGCGGTGATGGCGGCGCTGCGAATTCTGCTCGATCCCCACGGCATGGCCATCTCGCCCA
>JBAVQT010000314.1:0-4051 GCA_049694295.1 Candidatus Acidiferrales bacterium | reverse complement strand
TTGCTCCTGCACCTCGGCGTAATCCGCCAGCAGTCCGGAGGCTCGGAACGATGTTGCGATCGCGCCAGAGCCGGAATCCGATGCCGCCCCGGCCTGCGCCGTGAAAAGCTTTTGCACCGCATCGGCGGTGTAAGCGCGCTCACTCAGAATCTGCTCGATGGAGGCGTGTCGCGCCCGCGCGCCCGAGAGCGCTTCGCGCGTGCCCTCAAGTTGTTGCGCCGTTTCCTGTTGCGAGCGGCGCAGTTCCGCGAGGCGCGATTGCGCTTCGCCCACTGCCGCCGCCGCGTCTTGCGCGGTGCGTGAATCCTGGTGAAATGCCGCATCGGCTGCATCGGCCTGCGCCACCAGCGCAGCGCATTCGCCTTCGATCGCGCGCATTGCCACGGAGCGTTGCTCTTCGGCAGCCGTGTGCCGCGCGGCGGCTTCTTCTGCTTGCAGCGATTCCGCTTGCTCGCGCGCGGACTCTTCCACCAGCCGCCCGGCCAGTTCGCGCAATTCTTCCATGCGCATTTCCAGCTGCCGCTGTTCGCTCGATCCGGCCGCGGATTGCTCGGCCGTCGCCCGCAGCGAGGCTTCCAGCATTGCGGTCTGCTCGCGCAGAGCTCCCACGGCCTCGCGCTGCGCCGTCATCCGCGCCGCGAGCTCGGCGCTCTGCTGCTGCGCCTGTTCGATTTCCACGCTCAAGCGCATCGAGCGGGCTTCGATCTGCGCGGCCTGTTCGCGATTGAATGTGATGCGATTTTCCGCGCGATCCAGATCGAGCGCGGTCTGCCCCAGCAGATTCTGCGTCTGCCGCAGCTCGCCATCCAGCTCGTAGGTGCGCGCGTTGAGGCGCTCCTGCTCGGATTCCATCTCGTGCACCGAGCGCGATTCGCGTTCCTCGGCCGCGTCCATATCCCGCAGCAGATTTTCCAGGCGCGCCGCTTCGATGTCCAGATGCTCCGCTTTGCTCGCCAGCATCACGCGCAGCAGTCCGCGCATCTGCTCGCGCAACTCGGCGTAACGCCGCGCTTTCGACGCCTGGCGTTTCAGCGAAGCCAGCTGCTTTTCCACTTCCACCAGAATATCGTTGACCCGCGAAAGATTGATTTTCGACGCTTCCAGCTTCGCTTCCGCCAGGCGCCGTTTGGTCTTGTACATCGTGATGCCCGCTGCTTCTTCGATAATGGCGCGGCGGTCCATCGGCTTCGAATTCAAAATCTGCCCGATGCGGCCCTGCTCGATGATCGCGTAGCTGTCCGGACCCAGACCAATGCCCATGAAGAGTTCTTGAATGTCGCGCAGGCGGGCCACTCGCCCATTGATCAGATATTCGCTTTGGCCCGAGCGATAGAGACGTCGGCCGACCACCACTTCGCCGGGCTTGAGATGCATGGCCGGCTTTTCCGCCGCGCGCTTGCGCCAGTTCTTGTTCTTCGCGCCGGAATCTTCAGGCGAAGCGACGGTTGCCGGTTCGGATGAACCGCTCGCCGCGCCAGATTCGCCGGCCATAATTTCGCCGGTAGCATCGGCAGGCTCATCGGACGTCGCTGTATTGAAATCAGCGTCGGAAACAATGTGAGGCCCGGAGGCAGGGCCGGCAGATTCGAGATTCGATTCAAGATTTACGTCGGGTGCTGGCTGCTCGGCCGGCGAGTCATCAGCCTGCCCGCCAATTACCTTGGCGATCGCATCGGAAAGCTCGGGATCAACCAAAGTGATGCTGACTTCCGCCAGCCCCAAAGGCGGCCGCTTGGCCGTGCCGTTGAAAATGCAGTCGGACATTCGCTCGGCGCGGAGCATTTTGTGACTCTGCTCGCCTAGAACCCACGAGATCGCGTCCACCACGTTGGATTTTCCGCACCCATTGGGGCCCACTATGCACGTGATTCCGCTACCAGAGAAGGTAATCGGCGTCTTCTCCACAAAGGACTTGAAGCCCAACAACTCCACTTTACGAAGTTTTAGCACCCGGACCCTCGCACGGCTCGCTCCTCCAGCTGCATCGGCGGAAGAAACGGCTCGTTAGAATTTGGATTGAGGAATTTCGAGACAAAAACTGTGGCGGGTCGGATGATCAATGGCCCAGCCGCCTGGCGCTTGCGTTCGGCGGTTACGGGAAATTAAATTAGCACGCGTGGCGGCGAGTGTAAAGAGTGCTTTTGCCGATGCGGCGAAATAATCAGCCTGGTCGAGCCCTCGCCCTGCCGGTGTTCGCGCCCAGCGGAGAGGGGTTGATTTCAGGCCCCCGTGGGCCTAATGATGCGCATTTTGCGCTCCGTTGCGACCACCAGACATCGCGACCAATTCTCGGGATCCTGACTTTGAAAGATTTCCACAAGCCTTCTCGCAAGGTCGTCCTTGGCGGGGACGCGAAGCCGAAGGAGCAGAATTCCAGAGTGTGTGCCGAGCGCAAATCGGCGGACATCGGAGTAATCGAGATCCTGCGTGATCAGCAGCCTGGCCTCGCGCTGCGCCGCTCTCCAAACCTCCTCATCAGACGCTCCCCCCAGGCCTTCATCTTGCGTGGTGTGGACGTCGTGGCCAAGGCCTTCGAGGGGAGTGCGAGCTTGAAGAGGTATGTTCTCGTCGAGCTTGAGTTTCATCGAGTGTGAGGAAGATTCGGCACCGGCAGGTCTTCCTCGGCTGAAGCTGCAGCAAAGGCAATCGCCGCCCAGATATCTTCGGACTTCAAGGTAGGAAAGTCGGCCAGGATTTCATCGGGCGAGTTACCCACTGCCAGACTCGCCAAGACCGTGCGCAGTGTAACCCTGGAGCCCTTAAAAACTGGAACTCCTCCGCAGATTTGCGGGTCTTGGACGATGCGGTCCTTGTAAGAAGAGGAATCGCCGTTGGATGGGGCCACAAGCCCTCCTGCGCCTGCACTTCACAAATCATACCATCGTTCGCGCCCAACGCCGAAATCTCGCCTCTCCTGTTAGGATTGGAGCAGGAGAGAACGCGATTGGAACACGCGCTGATCGATCTGCAAAACGTTCGCGTAATGCGCGGTGAAAAACCTGTCCTCGACGGTTTTACGCTGCGCATCGCACCCCACGAGCATGTCGCCATTCTCGGCCCCAATGGCTGTGGAAAATCCACGCTGATCAAGACCATCACCCGCGAGTTGTATCCCGTGCCTCGCGAAGGCTCGCGCATGACCATCCTGGGCCGCGAGCGTTGGAACGTCTTTGAGCTCCGCACTCTGCTCGGAATCGTCTCCAACGACCTGATGACTATGTGCACCGGCGACGCGACCGGCCGCGACGTGGTGCTCTCCGGATTTTTCAGCAGCACGCAGGTATTTCAGCATCATCATATAGAGCCGGATCACGGCGCGCGCGCCGATGCCGCGCTGGAGCGACTCGAGGGCAGCCATCTGGCGGCCCGTCCTGTGGCAGAAATGTCTTCGGGCGAAGCCAAGCGTATCCTGATCGCCCGTGCGCTGGTACACGAACCGCGCGCCCTGATTCTGGATGAGCCTACCAACAGCCTGGACGTTCACGCCCAACAGCACCTTCGCGAAGCCATGCGGGGTCTCGCGCAATCCGGAATCGCCATAGTCCTGGTGACCCATCACGCCGCGGACATTATTCCAGAGATTGAGCGGGTGGTTCTGATGAAGGACGGCCGAATTCAGGGAGATGGGCCGAAGGACGAGATGGTCAATCCTGTCCAATTGTCGGCCCTTTTCGGGCTTCGCGTGGATGTAACGCGGCGCGATGGCTACTTCCATATCTGGTAACGAACCAACACTAAGTTGTTGTGTATACAATACTTACGGCCTAACAAAGGCGCTAAAATCCCCGGTACCGAGGAACGTGATTGCACACAAGTGGACTCCGGATTAGCTTCCGGTTTGTTCCCTCGTGGCCGCTCCGCACATAAGCCCTTATTTATCTTAGTTCTGACTGGTGCCAGCGGTTGGCAGACGGATTGCCCTTCTCCCACGCGACGCTTGGGTTGAATTAGGGGGCAAACATGAAGATTGCACTGGGTGTTCTAGGGTTAGTTTTTCTGTTTTCGATGCCAGCGCAGGCACAGATCAGCGGCAGCTCCATCAGTTTCGGAA
>JBAVQT010000313.1:0-5348 GCA_049694295.1 Candidatus Acidiferrales bacterium | reverse complement strand
GATCCCAACGTTACGATCGACGAAGTGCGCGCCCTCGCCGCCTGGATGACCTGGAAATGTGCTGTTGTCGACATTCCGTTCGGCGGCGCCAAGGGCGGCGTGATCTGCGATCCATCCAAACTTTCCAAGACCGAGCTGGAGCGCATCACCCGCCGCTACACCGCCGAACTCAGCGAGTGGCTCGGCCCGGAGCGCGACGTGCCCGCGCCCGACATCGGGACCAACGAACAGACCATGGCCTGGGTCATGGACACCTACTCGATGCACGCGCGCCAGGCCACCACTGCGGTCGTCACCGGCAAGCCCCTCGGTCTCGGCGGTTCCCTCGGACGCAAGGAAGCTACCGGCCGCGGCCTCATGATCTGCTGCGACAAAGCCCTCGCCAAGCTGGGCATGAAAAAAGAAGGCTGCCGCGTCATCATTCAGGGCTTCGGCAACGTCGGCTCGCAGGGCGCCCTGCTCATGTCCGCCGCCGGATACAAAATCATCGGTGTCGCCGATATTCACGGCGGCCTCTACAACGACAAAGGCTTCGACATTCCCAAGCTCGTGGACTGGGTTTACAACCAGCGCAAGCCTTTGCCCGAATTTCCCGCCGGCGGCCAGAAAATGTCTTCGCAGGACATTCTCTTTAATCCCTGCGACATTCTCGTCCCCGCCGCCACCGAAAATCAGATCACCACGAAAAACGCGCACCTCGTTGATTGCAAGATCCTATGCGAAGGCGCAAATGGGCCCACCACCGCGCTCGCCGATCCAATCATCGAAAAGAAAGGCATTTTTGTCATTCCGGATATTCTCGGCAATGCCGGCGGCGTCACCGTCAGCTATTTCGAGTGGGTGCAGGATCGCCAGGGATTTTTCTGGCGCGAGGATGAGGTCAATGGACGCCTCCAGCACGTCATGGAGACCAGTTTCGACAACGTCACCCGCTACGCCGAAACCCACGGTGTCAACAATCGCATCGCGGCCTACATCGTGGCCATCGATCGCGTCGGACGGGCATTGAAGCTGCGCGGAATTTATGCGTAAATGCTCGCCATGCTATCGAAGCCGCGGAGGTAAGTCTGCACGCTGAGTCCATTTCGCCGGGCGCCCTGAAAAGCGAAGACGAGCATCGCCGCGACATTTGCGCCGCCGGCCGCTGGATCCACCAGTTGGGCTATGTGGCCGCCACGGACGGCAATATTTCTCTGCGCCTCGACCCCCGCCGCGTGCTTACCTCGCCCACCGGCATCAGCAAAGGCATGATGACGCCGGATGACCTGGTCGTCACCGACCTGCAGGGCCGCAAACTCAGTGGCACGCGCAATCCCTCCTCTGAGCTCGCCATGCATCTGCTCATCTATCGCCGCCGGCCAGACATCAACGCCGTTTGCCACGCGCACCCGCCCGTCGCCACCGGATATGCCGCGGCGGGAATTCCGCTCAATCGCGCCATACTCGCCGAACTGGTGATCGCTCTCGGCTGCATCCCCGTGGCTCCCTATGGCACGCCCGGCACTCCGGAACTCTCAGAAACTCTCGAGCCTCTGGTGCAGAGCTACGACGCGATTCTTCTCGGCAATCACGGCGCAGTCACTTGCGGACAAGATCTGCTCACCGCGTTTTTTCGCATGGAAACTACCGAGCATTTCGCCCGCGTGGCCCTCGTCACCCAATTGCTCGGTAAACAAGTCTTGCTTTCCAGCGGAGATGTGGAAAAATTGCTCGCGGCGCGCACTCGCTACGGCACCCAGTCCTCCGCTCCCGCCGGCCCGGAGTGCCCGGCAACATCCGACGCCCCCGAGGGCGAGCAGATCACGCTGACGCGGCGAGATTTGGAAGCTTTGGTTGACGAAGCAGTACAGAAAGATCGCGCGCGCCGCTAACCCGCGCCGGATTTTTTTTGCGGCCAGATTTTGCAGCGAATTTACAAGTGCGGCAGTAGCGAACCACACGGATGGCGTTTCGTTCGGAGGGTGACGAATGGGCGAAGCACTCGGGATGATCGAAACACGCGGTTTGGTTGCCATGATCGAGGCCTCGGACGCCATGGTCAAGGCGGCCAAGGTCACTTTGGTCGGTTGGGAAAAAATCGGCTCCGGCTACGTCACCGCGCTCGTTCGCGGCGATGTAGCGGCGGTTAAAGCCGCCACGGACGCGGGCGCAGCAGCGGCCCGCCGCGTGGGTGAGTTGATCGCCGTGCACGTAATCCCGCGACCGCATCAGTCGCTCGAAGACGTGCTGCCCATTGGCAAGACGCCAATGGCCGCCGCAAAGTAAACCCCGCTGCGGCGCGCGGTTCCCGCGGACGCACCATACGCGGAGCTATCGGCGCTCGCTGTTGCAGCGATGCTGGTGTTGCGGCAATACTCTCGTTTCTCGATTCGGTTTTTTTCTTGCGGTCGGAAGGCGTGCACAGCTCGCAACTATGATTCTCGCCCGCATCGTCGGCACCGTAGTCTCCACTCGCAAAGATCCTCGCCTGGAAGGCAAAAAACTCCTCATCGTGAAGCCAGTCAGCCCGGAAGGCGCCGACGAATCCGGCTATCTCGTCGCCGTTGACACCGTGGACGCAGGATTCCGCGAAACCGTCCTGGTCGTCTCCGGCAGTTCCGCTCGCAATGCCAGTGAGTGCAAAGACAAGCCTGTGGACGCCGCCATCGTGGGCATCGTCGATTCCGTCCATCTCGACTCGAAGCATCAGGCCGAACTCGCGGCCGCGAGAAACAAATAAACGAATTCCTCTGCATTCCGAAAGTGAGCGCCGCCAAATGTTGCTGGGTCGAGTCATCGGCAACGTAGTCGCCACCATGAAGAACGCCTCACTCTCCGGCCAGCGTTTGCTCATCGTCCAGCCCGTCGACCGCCACGGCCGCGACAAAGGCAAACCCCTCGTAGCGCTTGACGCCGTCGGCGCCGGCGCCGGTGAAATCATCTACTGGTGCAAATCCAAGGAAGCCTCCTTCCCCTTCGCTCCCCGCGAACTTCCCACCGAAGCCACCATCGTCGGTATCGTTGACGAAATTCACATTCCCTCGCAGGAAGTGAAGCCCTAGATGCTCATCGCGCGAGTCATCGGCGACGTGGTCGCGACTCAAAAAGTCGCTTCTCACGAAGGCCGCAAAATCCTGCTGGTCCAACCGCTCAATCTCGATGGCAGCGACCGCGGCGAAGCCGTCCTCGCTCTCGATGCCGTCGGCGCAGGCGTCGGCGAGCGCGTGCTCCTCACCAACGACGGCTTTTCGGCCATGACTTCCGTCGGCCGCCCCAATTCTCCCATCGATTCCGCCGTCATCGGCATCATCGATGCGATCGACCTGATCGGCGCTCTCCACTAGCTCGCAACTTCCACTCGCGCACTATCCCAATGAAAAAAACGGGCAGCACCCGCACGCGCGCGAGCACTGCCCGTCTTCCGTTCAAATCTACATTATCCAGAAATCGCTTTATTGTGCGATTTCCACGTACTTTGTCTTCCCTTGAAAGTGAATCTCGGTGATTGCGTTGCTCGCCACCACCACGGACGTCCGATCGGCCTTCGCGCCATCTTTCCACGCCATCGACGCTTCAGCAACCACCTTGCCGTTGTGCAGGATGCTTACTTTGTTGCCGTCGGCGGTCACATTGTAGCTGCCGGGCTTCAGCTGCGTGCCGCCCAGCGTTGCTGGCGACAAAAATTCAATTGTCGTTTTGACCACGCCGTTCGAGTCCTTCGCGTGCGCCAGATTTGCGGTCATTGGAATCAGGAGCGCCAATACTGCGAAAGCCGTGAGAATTCTTACCGTGTAACGTCGCGACATTTTTCCTCCTCTTTCGGTCCCTGCACGTTTTTCGATTCGCCCCTCGCACCGCTTAGACGCAGCGTCACGCGCGATGAAAGCAATCTCACGTAAACGCCGCGCAAAAATATTTTCGCGTTCGAAATTTCGGATACTGTTCCGCAAGCGGACACACACGTTCCGTCTCCGGACACGCTCGCAACTGATCAGCGCTGCGCTCGTGCCGCAACCGGACACACCAATTCCGCGAGCGGACAGTACCGGGAAATTTCTGCCGCGAGCTTCGCGTTGCGCTGCATCATGTACTACGGATCAAAATCGAAAAAGTTCACGCCAGTCGAAAAAAGTTTTTCCGTTTGCGCTCCGCTTGTGTTCCGCCTCCGCGTCCGCCCGTTTGACTCTCACCCGGCGCTAATCAATAATCCCTTCGACATGATTGGCGCTCTCCGCGGCAAGCTCATCGAAAAACGTCCCAACATGGTCCTCGTGGATGTCGGGGGAGTGGCCTACGTCGTGCAAGTGTCTCTAGCCACTTTCGCGGCTCTGCCCGCGCTGCACTCCGAAGCCGCCCTGCTCGTCCACACGCACGTGCGCGAAGATGCCATCGCCCTCTACGGTTTTTTCACCGCGCGCGAAAAACATTGTTTCGAACTGCTTATCTCCGCTTCCGGCGTGGGCCCTTCGCTGGCCATGAAAATTCTTTCCGGTATCAGCGTCGAGGATCTCGTCCCCGCAATTCGCCGCGCGAAAATCGAAGAGCTCGTGCGAATTCCGGGTGTCGGCAAGAAAACCGCCGAGCGCATGGTCGTCGAGCTGCGCGATAAGCTCACCGCCATCGACGTTCCCGACGCCGCCAGGCCTGCCACGCGCTCGCAACTCGAAGCCGATGTCGCATCGGCCCTCGAAAATCTCGGTTACGACGCCAAGTCCGTCGAGCGCTCCATCGAAGCCGCGCGCGGCCCCGCTGCCAGGGAGTTTGAAACTCTCTTGCGCGCCGCGCTGCAAAGTCTGGGTGGCCCGGCCATGCATAAATCCGCGCGCGCTGGCCGCGACGAATAATCGCCGCGCCGCAATCCGAAATTCCGCGGCGAATCGTACTTTTCGGGAGAGAATGAATGAAGCCCCAGATGGCACCCGACGGCCGAGATCGGATCACCTCAGGGCGCGCGCTCGATGAAGACGTGCGCATCGAAGCCAGCGTCCGCCCCAAGCAGCTTTCTGATTACATCGGCCAGGATCGCGTAAAGGAAAATCTCCAAATCGCCGTGGAAGCCGCGCGTACCCGCGGCGAGGCTCTCGACCACGTCTTGCTCTACGGCCCGCCCGGCCTCGGCAAGACCACTCTCGCGCAAATTCTCGCCAATGAAATGGGCTCGGCAATAAAAGTCAGCTCCGGCCCGCTACTCGAAAAAAAAGGCGACCTTACCGCCGTGCTCACCTCGCTCGACGCTCAGGATTTTTTCTTTCTCGACGAGATTCATCGCCTCCAGCCCGCCCTCGAGGAAATTCTCTACCCGGCGATGGAGGATTTTCGCGTCGATCTCATCATCGGCCAGGGTCCTGGTGCGCGCGTCCACCCCTATC
>JBAVQT010000312.1:0-2474 GCA_049694295.1 Candidatus Acidiferrales bacterium | reverse complement strand
GAACACAACGATATGATCACCGCGGTTCGGACCATTTCCAGCTTCGATTCCCGACGCGACATCGAAGTTACGCTCAAGCTTAATCGCAAGAAACCACCGAAGTAGTCCGCCGCGGTTTATTATTTCCCCCGCATCACGCAATTCAAGATCGCGAGCTTGTGCGGGTTCATCCGCGAGCTATTCCACTAAGGTTCACTCGTTCGGGCCGCCCGCCAGAGTCTGACTCCGCACCGATTCCGGCGCCGCCAGGAATTGCGCCACCAGTGCGCCCGTTGAAATGCACGACAGACTCTGATGGCCGCAGGAAGAATCCAGAGTGATCACGGGCCATCCGCCCGCACGGGCCATGGTCTGCGCAGGGAGCGGGTTCACCGTGTGATCTTCGGGGGAGACGACCACGAGCATCCTGGCGTGGACGCGACGGGCGGCCTGAGGCAAGGTCTCGCCGTGCTCTGCGGCCACATCCAAAGCCATGATGGCTTCGCGCTGCCGAATCATGTCGCATGCCGATGGCGCCCATCCTACCGTCTCTTTTCTGGTTGCTTCTATGAACGCCGGAAAATCCTTGGGACTAGTCATGGCGACCCGGTAGGCGGGCGAGGTGGAAGCCATGGACCCGATTTCATTCAAGACCGCGTACCCTGCGGGCATCGGTTTGGTGCCGTTGCCGGCATCCCATTCGGGATCGAGTTCGAGGGCATCAATCTGCGCCGTCCAGAGCAGATCGTCATAGGAAGTAGTTTGCGGGGAGCCAGCAATCGCCACGGCGGCGTCCATGAAATCCGGATAGGCAGTAACCCATTCGAACGCTTGCATCCCTCCCATCGAAATTCCCAGCACGGCTCGCAAGTGCGGAATGCGGAAGACCTCAGTTGCCAAGGCGTGTTCGGCTTCGATCAGATCTCGAATCGTGAACTTGGGGAATTGCAGGCGCGGCTGCGAAGCGCTGTTGGAAGGCGAGGTGCTGACGCCGTCGCCGATCGAGTCCACGAGGATCGCGAAGTATTGTTGTGTATCCACCACGTTGTTCGGGCCGACGTAAGACAGCAAATCTTCGGATTTGCCGCCGAGCCACGTGGGCCACAGGACGGCGTTCGATCTGGCCTTGTTCAGCTTGCCCACGGTACGGTAGCCCAGATGAAAATCATGAATTACTTCTCCGCTCTGAAGCCGGAAATCTCCCATGGGGGCGAATTGCTGAGGCGCGTCAGCGGCTTTCGTGGATTGCGGATTTTCGTCCGTTCCGCCGGCTCGAGCGACCGCGCACGTGGCCGCCAGGAAAATTAATAAATATCCGAATCGTCTAGCGATGGTCATGAGGCTCATCCCTCCCCGCGAATCGTGCAGTTTTTGCTTGTGCTGCGGATTTTAACCCGGATTTGAGCTGCCAGCGGCGGCCTGATGGACGCGGTTGGGCTCTGATGGCGAAGAGCGCTTGTTGAGCACGTTGTTTCGTGGTGCAATGCTGGTTGAAGAGGTGCCGGGAGGCTCGAGCCATGAAATATTCCGTACCGAAGGGCGTATTTGCAGCGACTGCTCTGCTTGCCGCGCTTATCTGCGTGGGCGCGCGTCCGGCTCTGGCGCCGGATCGCGCGGCGGGATCCACGGCGCACTGGAGCTACTCGGGAGCCGATGGTCCCGAGCATTGGGGCGATCTCGATCCGTCGTTTGCGGCTTGCAAGAACGGAACGCGCCAGGCGCCGATTAACATCGAAGACGCCAAGCTCGCCGATCTTCCTCCCATCCAATTCGATTACCAGCTCGCGCCGCTGCGCATCATCAACAATGGGCACACCATTCGGGTGAACTACGCGCCGGGAAGCTGGATCGTCATCGGCAGCAAGAGGTATCAGCTCGAGCAGCTCCATTTCCATCATCCGGCCGAGGAAGAGATCGCGGGCCGGCGCTTCGACCTAGTCGCGCATCTGGTTCATCAATCGGCCGACGGCCAATTTGCGGTGGTCTCGATTCTCTTCAAGCAGGGCGCCGCGAATCCGTTTCTGCAGCAGGTGTGGAACCACGCGCCCGCCGAACCGGGCAAGGAAATTGAAATCAAGAAAGTGGTCCTTAACGTCGCCGACCTGCTTCCCGCGGGACGCAACTACTATTCGCTTGCAGGCTCTCTGACGACTCCGCCTTGCTCCGAAGGCATCACGTTTTACGTTATGAAGGACGTTCAAGAGCTTTCCTCCGAGCAGATTGCACAATTCGCGAAGCTTTATCCCGACAACGCTCGTCCAATCCAGCCGACCAACGGACGCGAAATTCTGGAGAGTCATTTCCAGTAAGGCCCGCGGGTCGATTGAGCGAGCCGAATAATCAGGTCTTCGCCAGCAGGCTGGCCGGTGTAAAGTTTCGGGAAGAAAGTGGCAACTCGGGCGGGCGATTTCAGTAATGGCGGTGGGAGTTCGGGGCCAACCATGAGGAGGCTCGATGTCTCAGATTGATGTTCCATTATTGCGCTCTGGATTCGG
>JBAVQT010000311.1:0-3119 GCA_049694295.1 Candidatus Acidiferrales bacterium | reverse complement strand
GCGTACGATTCTCATGTACCCTGAGACAAGCCACCGCAACTTCATCCGGCGGCGAATGCACTGAAAAGGAGCGGCGATGTATCCCGAAGAATTAGTGGCGCCCATGCGCAAAGAACTCACCGGTCTGGGCTTTCAGGAGCTGCGGACCCCTCAGGAAGTTGACACCGTCTTAAAAGACGAAAAGCGCACCGTGCTGGTGGTCGTGAATTCAGTGTGCGGATGTGCCGCGGGGCGCGCCCGTCCGGCCATCGCCATGGCCCTCGGCCGAGGCCCGCGTCCCGAACTTCTCACCACCGTCTTCGCTGGGCAAGACGCGCCAGCCACCGATCGCGCTCGCGGTTATTTCAAGGAATACGCGCCTTCTTCCCCTTCCATCACGCTGCTGCGCGACGGCAAAGTCGCCTTCATGCTCGAGCGGCGCAATATCGAGGGCCGCGACTCGCAGGCCATCGCCGCCGACTTGGCGCAAGCCTTCGAAAAATTCTGCGCGCCCGCGGCCACGGAAGCGAAGCCGTAAGTCATCTCGAGCGATTTTCGAATCGCGCCGATTCAGTCGGGCAGCTGAATGCCTCCATCCGCCGACATCGCGAAGCCCGGATTCCAGGCCACCTCCCACAAATGACCATCCGGATCCGCGAAATATCCGGAGTAGCCGCCCCAGAAGGCTTTCTCGCCAGCCTTCTGCAATTTTCCACCCGCCGCCACAGCCGCGGCCAGCGCCGCGTCCACTTCTTCCGCCGTTCGCGTGTTATACGCGAACGCAATTCCTCGAAAGCCGCTGCCGCCGGCCGCCGTGTTCGCATCCTTTGCCAGTTCTGCGCGCGGATACAATGAGAAAATCATCCCCCCGCGCAGTTGGAAGAACACCACTCCATCCGCCTCGGCCATGGATCGCCGCCATCCCAGCCGCTCGTAGAATTCCCTGCTGCGTTCCAGGTTTTCGACACCCAAGGTCACCAGACTGACGCGCTGATCCATCCCTCCTCCTTCTGCCGGTTCATCCGCTGGTCCGCCGCCCATTGGCGCGGCGATGAATCTGCCGCTCCATCGCCGGTCTCGTTTGAGTCGAGTGTAGCGCCCGGCGAGTTGTTGGCAAGCAAAACTGTTCCATCCCGCCGCAACCGAATCTCCTGCGCGCACGTCCCATCGGCAGTCGTAAAGTGAGCGCCAACAAGTTGCTGCCTCCGAGACGAGCGTTCGCCAGTGTTCGCTGGTGCGGCACGCCGAATGGCGCGTTGCTGGATTTGGAGGAGACATGACTTCGTCGTTGAATCGACCATCGGCTGTCGCTGTGACCATCGCTGCGCTGGCAATATTCTGCGCGATGCCGGCCTCGGCGCAGAAAAAAGATTCGGAGCAGGCCAAGGGCATCAACAGGCTCAACGCCCCGATCCCGGCTCCTTTGCTCAACGCTAAGCGCGTGTTTATTTCCTACGAGCTGGGCGATGTCAGCGCATTTCCCTCCACCTACAGCGGCGGCCCGGAGCGCGCCTACAGCGAGTTCATCACCGCCATGAAAGCGTGGGGCCGCTACCAACTGGTGCTGGATCCTAAAGATGCGGATGTGATTTTCGGAATCCGCTTCGTCGAACCGGGCCAAATCCCGCCGCAAATCCGCCTGGGCATCTCGGACGCGCGTACCGGCGTGCCGCTGTGGGGCTTTGTCGAAGAAATAAATCCCGCGGCCCGCAAGAAGAATCGCGATGCTGACTTCTCAGCCGCGGTTCTGCAGGTCGCATCCGACGTTCGTGCGCTGATCGAGCCGGTTGCCCCGCCGGTGGCCAAGACTCAGTAGCGGCGCAACCGCGCAATATCGCAAGAATTCCGCCTGCACTCTTTTGTAGTTGTAGCGGCGTCTTTCAGACCGGCAGCTCTTGCGCACATGTAGAGAAAATCTGAGGGGATTGGTGGACGTGGGGGGGCTCGAACCCCCGGCCTCATCGTTGCGAACGATGCGCTCTCCCAGCTGAGCTACACGCCCATTCCGTTGCGACTTTGCTAACACCGGCCTCTCGCCGGCGGCATTCCGCTGCCTTCATCGCGAAAAAAGCCCGCACAGCGCGATCTGCGCGAAAGAAGCTTCAACATTCTAGCAAACGCCCGCCAGCGCGCCAATTCCCTTCCGTCAAGTTTCCAGGGTTTTTTCGGCGCGGCGGACCCGCGCACGGCGCAAAAATCTCCCGCCGAGTCCGTCGCCTTTCGCTATGCCTTCCAGGCCCCCTTCTGAGCTGGTCCGCCGCGGTTGATGAACTTCCCGTCACGTCCTCCATTTTGTGCCGCCCTCGCGACTCTCTCGAACTCGGAACGCGGTGATCTTCCCGATCAGCCGCAGCGGCAGCGGCTGCTCCAGTGGAAATTGAATCGAACCTCTAGCCGTTACGAATTTCGAAAGATCCTTGGCAAACGCTCGCACGGCTGATGACGTGGGATAGAAGCCGATATGATGTTTGAAAGCTCCAAACATCACCAGTATCGTCCCGCGAGAAAAAGCCGGCATGTTCCACTTCAGCCCTTCCTGCGCGCCCGGCGCAGCCGCCCGAATGCACGCCCGCATTTCGCGCAGCTTCTTCCGTGACTCTTTCGGCGCGGCATTGATGTACTCGGTTATGTTCGCGGGCTGCCGCCTTTTTGCATTCATGTTGATTTGCATCGATCTCCTCCCGAAATCGCTTCTTCACGCACCTCAGGCTGTCGGCCCGTAATACAACACCGGATTCTGTTTTGCTACTGGAATGACGCTCGATATCGGGCCAGCTGGACACCCGCCGATTCCGCTCTGTCTTAGTCCCAATCGAACCGACACCGCTCCACCGCAAAAAAATTATGAGGCGCAGCTCTTGCAATCGCAGCCGAAAAAGTTTACCTTGCAGACTGCGGCACTGCGTTTGGTGGTGCCGGTCGGGACCTGTGGCTCTGGCCCGGCAAAAGGACGAAAAAAGTGCGAGGAGAAAGAGCAATTTCTAATCGCGGTATGGAAAATTAGAACTCGCCGTAACTCGCTCAATTTAAAGAGCGGACATGGTGTCTAATCGCGGAAAAGGGGAGGGATATGTGACAGGGGGGAGGCACCCGGGCAGCCTCGGGGGCGCCCGCCATGCGCGCAGACGCTAAAAATGAGA
>JBAVQT010000310.1:0-2389 GCA_049694295.1 Candidatus Acidiferrales bacterium | reverse complement strand
GGATCGCTCAGCGCACCCCCGAGCAAGGTTTCGGCAAAGCCCTGAATGGCAGTCAGCGGAGTCTTGAATTCATGGGACACATTGGCCACAAAATCCTGACGCACGCGCTCCAGGCGCCGCAACTCGGTGACGTCATGCAGGACGATCACGGCGCCAGAAGGCTTTTCGGCTGGTCCGCTCGGAGAATCCGGCATCGATGCAATTGGGCTGTTTGCGGAGTTCGCCAATGCAGTATTTACGGAAACGGCGGATTCGAGAGTCTTCACCGGCGCCGCTGTGACGGAAAAACTTCGTGGCTGCACGATGCCCATGAAAACATCACTCTGCAGCCCCTCCTCGCCTCGAAGCGCGCGGCGAATCAGCGCCAGCAGCTCCGAATGGCGAACGATTTCAATGAGCGGTGAGCCTTCGCTGCGCGTGGAATCGAGACTGAGAATTTCAGAAAATGCCCGATTGGAAAATACCAGGCGCTCCTGTGCGTCAATCACAGCCACGCCTTCGACCATGCTTCGCAAAATGGCGCTCGAGCGATTGCGCTCTCCGGAAAGGCTCCGAATAGTCTGATCGAGGCGCCCCGCCGTTTCGTTCAAGGCAATCGAAAGATCGGCTAGTTCGTCGTGCCGTGGATCGGAGATCAGCGGCTGGAAATCGCCCGCTGCAATTCGATGTGAGAATTGGGTAAGTCGCTGGACGCGGCCCGCGAACATCTTCGAAAAAATTAGCGAAGCCCCAAAGCCTGCGAGCAAAATCAAGAACGACGCGACGAAAAGACGATCTCGCAGTTCGCCCAGCGCGAAGTCTATCCGCGCCAGCGGCAGCGCCAGGCGGATGACCACCGGCGGACCAGTGGGCGGCTGGTAACGAACCGCACGATACACCAGGTCGCGATCGAGTGTGGCGCTGTGGCGCACAGACTGGCCCGCGCCCGCCGAAAACGCCTGCTGCACCTCGGGCCGGCCGGAGTGATTCTCCATCGTCTCGGGATCATGTTCGGAATCGGTCAGCACCACGCCGTTCGAATCCACCACGGTGATGCGCGCGCCGCTTTGCGCGAACCACTGAGCCCACGAGCGCAGTTCGCTGGGATCGTCCAGGCTGGGCGGGCGCACCAAAGCGAGCTGCGTGAATGATTGCAGCTCGGCATTGGCGGAGCGGAGATAATCCCGGCGCAGCACGCGAGCCGAGTAGACATCCACGGCGAGAACCACGACCAGTAGCAGGGCGAGGTAGGTCAGCCCGAGTTTCCAGAAGAGCTTAGCTCGCACGGGTCTCGAACAGGTAACCAGCGCCCCGTATCGTCTTCATCAATACGGGATGCTGCGGATCGGTTTCAATTTTCTCGCGGAGCCTTCGAATGTAGACGTCCACGCTCCGCGGAGTCACGAAGCGATCGGTGCCCCAGACGCCGTCGAGCAGCTGATCGCGCGTAAAAACCCGATTGGGACGCGCGGCCAAAAAATACAGGAGCCGGAATTCCAGCGTGCTCATAGCCACGGCCTTGCCCGAGCGGCTGACGCGATACGCCGCAGGATCGATCCTGATCCCGCCGATTTCAAGCGACTTGTCGCTGGTTGCGCCGGGATCGGCGCGCCGCAGCAGCGCCTTCACGCGCGCCACCAGCTCGCGAGGGCTAAATGGTTTGGTCACGTAGTCGTCGGCGCCGAGCTCCAATCCGACCACGCGGTCCGCCTCCTCGCCTTTGGCCGTGAGAATCAGGATCGGTAGCCGATTCAGGCTTACGTCCTTGCGCACTTCCTTGCACACCTCTAGCCCGGAGAGTTTCGGAAGCATCAGGTCGAGAATCAGAACGTCGGGCGGAGACTTACGAATCTGCGCAAGTCCAATCGAGCCGTCGCCACTGGCCGTCACCTGATAGCCATCCTTCTCCAGGTTGTAACGCACCAGTTCGACAATGTCCTTGTCGTCTTCAATCACCAAAACACGTTGCATTGGTTTTCCAGTAATGGGAGTCGTGTCCAACATACGGAAAGCCACGGCTTTCCGCAAGATAGGGAGCGCTTTGGAAGCGTTTTTTCACACGGCAGTAACAATCCTCCCGAAATGGCGCAGTGTGGCGGCTTTGAAACGTTGCGGATGCCCATCGCGCGAATCCCCGCGCCGGAGCGAACGCCAAATCAATGAAACGGGAGGCCTTGCCGATACAGTTAGGTGACGAAAGCTTTGGTGCCACACCTGCTTCGATTGTGCTGCAGGCCGGGCGACGGATGAAGCCGCGCCACGCTTGGCGCGCGTAGGAAGAGTTTAGGGAGGTAGCCATGGGCACGGTAAGCACGCGGATGCTGGACACCGGCCGGAGAAGCATCGAATCGCGAAACTTTCGGGAAGCGCTTCGCACCAGGATCGTGGGGCAGGACGAAGCCGTGCAGGC
>JBAVQT010000309.1:0-2341 GCA_049694295.1 Candidatus Acidiferrales bacterium | reverse complement strand
ACGGCGGACTGACGCGCGACAATGGCGAACGCTTCCGGCGAATGGTGCTGTCGCGCGGGAACACCCAGGATTTGTCGAAGCTGTATTCGAACTGGCGCGGGAAAGATCCCAGCGTCGAGCCGATGATGAAGGACCGCGGGCTGGAAGAAGATGTGAAGTAGGAATTAGAGCATTGAGTTGAAGCGGCAGCCGCGGTCGACCCGAGCTGCACTGCGGCGTCCGAGCGAACGGCGAAAGTAGCACATCGTTTGTCGCTCCTGAAGGTTTGAATTCCTGAATACAAGAGCGCTTTCCCCCGATTCAAAATTAGTGCGTCCGCTCGGAAAGAGTTTTTTATTTTGCGGGCAGGATCTGCAGAGGGTTTCTGGGGCGTTGGTTGGTTTTTGCATTGGCCCGGCGTTGGCCAATCTTGTAGGAAGCCTGAAAAATTTTGCCGACTTCGACGAATCCTCCCAATTTGTGCGCGCCTACGGAAGCCAGCCCCATCGACGCGATGCAGCCGCAAGAGGAACAATCGGGATTTCCGCCGAACTGGCAGGGAGTGATTTTCGTGGTGAGGTCTGCTGAAATCGTCTGCGTGGTCAGCGCGAAGATGCACTCCTTGGGGCTGTGCGGCGGCGCGGCGAACTGCTGGATGACCACTTCGGGCATGTCGAGTTTCGGATACCGCTTTCGAAGCTGCGTCATTTCCGCGATGGCCTGGGCGCGTTCGGCGGGTGTGAGGATTTCCGGCATGCTATCGCCCACCTGCGGAGTAAACATGCTGAACCAGACTTTTTTGATTTCGGGGCGCGGCGTCCAGAATTCGAGGAATTCCGCGAGGTAGCCGGGGCGCTTCATCATCTGGCCCGTGATGGTGCAATGGACGGTGACGCGCTGATCGGCGATATTTTTCAGGATGCGGTCGTAGGTAGCCGGAGCGCGACGCGCATCGTGCTCGGGCCGCAGCCCGTCGATGGAGACGACCACGTGCAGTTTCTCGAGGCTCGCCCAGGCGGGGCCCATGGCGCGAAAGGCGCTGGTCACGATTTGGACATGGATTCCGCGCCCCAGCAGCGCAGGAATCAGGGCTTCGAGTTCGCGAAAGCGGACCAATGGGTCGCCGCCGACGATGGAAAGATGCAGCGGCTTGAGGCGATCAACGACTTCGAGCACGCCGTCAACCAGGGCCTGGCCGCGCCGGTCGTGCAGCTCGCGCAAGGTCTGGCCGCCGCCGAGGTGGGCGTCGTCGTAAGCATAGCAACCGGGGCATTTCAGGGGACACTCGCGGGTGATCTCGATCGAAAGGGAGGGCGTCTGGCCCTTGAGGATTTTGTTCCAGGCTTGGAGAACTTGAAAAGTGCGCACTGGTCGTGGCCCTCTTCCCGCCACATCCATTATACGTTGCGCGAGGCATTTCGAGACCGATGAATTGGGCGGTTTAGCGCAGTGCAGAATCAGCGGCGAGGCCCGAGGTGCCAGTTGCTCTAAGGCTTTGGGGCGAGGGAAGTTACGAGGAGAAATGCGAAATTGAATTCATTTTCGCTCGAATACTTCTATAGCAGCAAGTTTGCGGTCCACATGCGGCCCCGAGCGGAGACCACCAGAGTGGAGCACACAATGCTCTCCAGCAGCGACGCCGCAAGTAGGGCAGGCGACCGAGGATATTTGACTGGCCGTGAGTTCTTTCTTTTTCATAGGGCCATCATGCGAAATGTGCCGCCACGATACAGTTCAATTGTGAACACTTTCCAGGTTGCCACGAGGTGTGCGGAGCGGCGAGACGCCAGAGCTATACAGGGTGTGCTTGCGCGGGTGAAATTTGGCAGCGCCGGAGGGCCGCAGCTCAATCGTGGAGCACGACGCTGAGAAGGGAATTGTTGACGCGGATTTCGCCATTGTAACGAATGAAGCCGAGCTTCCTGAACTTGTTCATGAAGAAATTGACTCGTGAGCGCGTGGTGCCAATCATTTCCGCAAGCATCTCCTGCGAGACTTTCGGCAACACTTTTTGAGGATCGCCCGGCGTTCCGTAGCGCGCGAGGAGCAGGAGCGTGCGGGCCAGGCGTTTCTCACTGGAGTTGAAGAGCTGGTCAACCAGGTCTTCTTCGACACGGATATTGCGAGATAGCATATGGGTGATGAAGCGGTCGGAGAACTCGTGTTCCGCATGCAGAGCGCGGATCATCTCGGCCTTGTCAATTACCAGCACCGTGGTGGGCGTCAACGCGGTGGCGGTGGCGATACAAATGGACTGTCCCGCAATGCAGCCCTCGCCAAAGAAATCGCCCGGACCGAGAATCGCGACCACGGCTTCGCGGCCGGATTCATTGACCACCGAGAGCTTCACGCTGCCTTCCTG
>JBAVQT010000308.1:0-3230 GCA_049694295.1 Candidatus Acidiferrales bacterium | reverse complement strand
ATTCACCATGAGCGGCGTGGCGCTGAGCGACCAGGTGGAGAACGTGGCCGATCTGGGCGGTGGAATGGATGCCGATCTTCTGGCGGATCGCCTGATTATGGTGGTCCACAACATGGAGTTGGTACCCTCCGGCGACTATCGCTTCAAGAAAACCGACCGGGTCGCGCTGTACGCACAGGTTTACGACCCGCGCTTGAGCGCCGCGAATACTCCGAACATACGCGTGGCCTACAACGTGGTGGACACCAAGACGGGAAAGCCCGTGTTGCAGAGCGGCGTCGTGGATGCAACTCCCTTCATCGAAAAAGGAAATCCGGTGATCCCCGTGGCGCTGCGCGTGCCGATGGATGCTTTCCCGCCGGGAACCTACCGGATCGAAATGCTGGCGGGCGAACAGGGTGGCCAGACCTCAGCGGTGCGGCTGGTGAATTTCGTCACCGAATAGGCGAGAGCGGGAGCCACGCGAGAGCAACGCGCGAACGCTACGGCAGCAATTCGACGCGACGGGTGACCACGGTGACATCGCCATCTTGCGACGAGGTGGCCGTAAGCGGACGCACCTTCAGCAGAAATAATCCTTCGTCGGGCAAGCCATAGGAGCGGTCGACTACCTGCACGTCGACGGGCCGGCCGGCCGGCAATCGAAAATTCATTTCAATTCCGGTCTGCGGCATGGTCACGCAGTCGTACGCCGTCCAGCCGTTGAGAAATTGACGCACCCTGTTGGTTTCGGGCTGCGCGGGCTCGCCCTCCACACGCACCGAATCGATCGCGACACCGGGTGGAAACAGCACGGTAGCGGCGGGCGCGCCGCGCTCGGAGCGAAGCAGGGCGCGATAGGCGCGCTGATTGCCGGTCAAAGTGGATTCGAGAATTGTGAAGGTGGGCGCTGCAAGGTCGAGCTTCGGCGCGGCGGCCAGATAGGCCGGATGGGTGCTCCAGGGAAAGGGTCCGCCGGGCACGCGGCGAAACGGCGTGGCCACTCCGATCGGTTCCGGCAAACGCCCCGACGCGGGCTCGACGGCCCATTGCGATTTCCCGGTGTCGGCGTCCTGCCAGTATGAGATATTCACGCGCTCCGGAGATTTTGCGGAATAGGCCGGCATGATGATGGCGGCGAAGGCGGCCAGAGCCGTCAGCGCCAGCGCGGCTCCAGGCACGGCCAGGCGCAAGAGCCCCGGCGCGGCTTCCAGGCTGGAAAGCACGGGCGCGAGCGGCGTAAGAGCCACTGCAGCGAGCACGGCGATCAAGGGCAGCGAGCGGACCCCGAGCGCGGCGTAAATCAAAATGATGGGCACGAAGAAAGTGATGGCGGCGGCGAACAACGGAAGAAAAGATGCAGGGGCGGCACGCTCCGCGGATTCGCTCGAGCGCAGTGTGAACGGAAGTCCCGCCAGAGCCGCTATCACCACGGGTACCACCAGAACGTAACTGGCACCCGGCTCATTCCAAGCGACTAGCAGGGACAGCAGCGACCACCAGGTCCACGTGCCAACCCAAAATCCCCAGAATCCGGCGCGGCGCGTGAATGCCAGCGACATCACCACCAGAGCGCAGCAACCCAAGCCCCAAAAGGCGAGCTCCGCGGCAAGCGGATGCGCCACCCAATTCACCGGAATCGCTCCGGCTCGCTTCATCACCCAGGCCAGCAACAGCGCGGCGACCCCGGCGACCAAGACGATATTAAGCCAGGCGAAAAGTCCCCAGGCGAAGGCGCTGGGGTACAGTTTGCGATTTCGCAGCAGCATGGCGATCTGGAGCAGGATCAGGAAGAGCGCGCCAAGCGCCAGCCCGCGCGTGTACTTCGCCGGCCAGCGCACCGTTGCGCGCTCGAAGACGTCGAAATAGACGGCTTCAGACGGCGGTGGACTGTTGAGGTCGGTATTGGCCAATGCCAGCAGCATGGGCAGCGCGTTGTCACCATGATGCTGCAGGCTCGCCGAGCTGGCATTTTCAAGATTGTCGAGTGGTGTGTGGTACTGCATGACGCCGCCGATGAACGCGAAATTCACGCCCTCATATCCCGCGGCTTTGAAGACCGTGAAGTCCGTATCCGCCGGCATGAGCTTGTAAACGGTGTAGGCAATCGAATTCGTCGCGGGAAATTTGACGCTGCGCGCGTACAGGCGGACGGCCCACTGATTGGCGGCGCCAGTCTCAAACATCATGCTCGGCCCGGAAGTTCCGCGCGCATCAAGATTGACCGCGGCGCGGACTTCTTTTGCCCAGGGATGCTGATCCACAAAGACGTGCGCGCCTAGAAGTCCGGCCTCTTCGCCGTCGTCGATCAACAACACGATCGAATGCCGCGGCTGCGGAAATGATTTAAGCGCTCTGGCGATCTCGAGGACGGCTGCCACGCCTGCGCCGTCGTCCGAAGCGCCCGGACCGGCAGGCACGGAATCGTAGTGTGAAGCGAGCAAGACGGCTTGGCCGGGCGCGGAGCCCTCCAGGCGAGCGAGAATATTTTCGACCGTGCCACAGGTACCATATTCGTCGCAGGCAAAACCGGATTGAATCTGTGGCTGGTAGCCGGACTGCTTCAACTCCTGGACCACGCGGTCGCGAACGGCTTGATTGGCGGCGCTGCCAGTGGGGTGGGGCTTGCCATCACCGAGGATTCGAGCTTGAATCTGGCGCGCTCGTGCGGCGGAAAATTCGTTGGCGGGCGCGCGGATTGATTTCGGGCGAGGCGGCTCGAGGCCCAGGATGGATAGGCAGAGAATCGCGGCCACGCCAGCCAGCGAAAACAAAATTCTCCCGCCAGCCGACGAACTTTCTTTTTCCAATCCATCCTCCAGGATGGCGCCATCCTAGGTCGCCGCTGTTTACAAGTCAACGCATTTGCAATGTTCAAGATGCGCGTGAAGCTTGCGCGATATCCGCGCTATGAACTGTGCGGGCTCGCGGACACCGACGGTGACGGAGGCGGATTTTCGCGGGTTTCGTATGTGCTGGGCAAAAAAATGCCAGAGATTGTATCTCCGGCAGACGATGAGCCAGCCAGATCCGCGAGATTGAATCGCCCAGCTAAAATTGTGCGTGCCGATTCGCACAGCGCGACGATCCGCCGCGCGAACAGCCAACGAGACTAATTCGGAGGTTTCGTGGCGTTGACCGGCGCGGTGCTGGCTGGAACGGCGATATTCAGGGCGGGGTCGCGCGTCACGGTGGCGGCCTGTCGCGTTTTTCTTTCATTGCGCGTCTCTTCCGCCAATTGCGCGACGGTC
>JBAVQT010000307.1:0-10867 GCA_049694295.1 Candidatus Acidiferrales bacterium | reverse complement strand
ATGTTCTCCGCCGAAGGATTCAAAATATCGAAAGGCTTGAGTTCGTTCAGGAATTTGTGATCCAGCCCGCGAATCACCGACTGGATCGTCTTTTTCAGCGCCACGAAATCGTACAGCAGCCCGGTCGCGTCCACTTCCGGCCCGGTCAGCGTCACCCGCACCTTGTAATTATGGCCGTGCAGGTCCTCGCACTTCCCCTTGTAATTCCGGAGCTGGTGCGCGGCAGCGAATTGTTCGTCCACGTAGACTTCGTACATCGGGCCGGATCACTCCGATGGTGCGTGCCGCGCGCCATCGCGCTAGGAAGGCTTTTCCAGGAAGCGCGAGACCGCGGCGATATCCTGCGTTGTCGCGTAATCGGGCAGGGATTCCAGAAAAATTCTACCATACTGCATCCGCTGGATGCGGTTATCCAGGATCGAGAGAATCCCGCGATCCGTCTTCGACCGGATCAGCCTCCCGAATCCCTGCTTCAGCGCCAGCACCGCTTCCGGTACCTGAAATTCCGCGAACGGATTCCGCCCGTCCTCCTGCAGCGCCCGCACCCGCGCCGCCACGATCGGATCGCTCGGCACCGCGAACGGCAGCTTATCGATGATCACGCAGGAGAGCTGCGCGCCCGGCACATCCACGCCCTGCCAGAAACTCGCCGTCGCGAATAGCACGGCATTCGGCGTCGTTCGGAAGCGGTCCAGTAGCGTCGAACGCGGCGCCGTGCCCTGCAGCAGCGACGGAAACGGAATCCGCGAAGAAACCCGCTCGTAAATATCTCGCATCTGCGCGTAGCTGGTGAAAAGGCAGAACGCCCGCCCCTGCGAAATTTCCAGCAGCCGGATGATTTCCCGCGCCGCTTGCTCCGGATACGCCGCATTGCGAATGTCCGGCAGCGAAGGCGGCAGATAAAGCAGCGCCTGCTCCCGATAGTCGAACTCCTGTGGCAGCACCGTCTCTTTCGCCGGCATCACGCCCAGCCGCTGCTTCATATAGTCGAACCGCCCGCCCACCGCGAGCGTTGCCGAAGTCAGAATCACCGTGTCGAACGTCTCGAACAATTTTTCCCGCAGGATTGTGCTTACATCGATCGGCGTCGCCGCCAGAAACACCCCTCGCCCCCTCCGCTCGTACCAGTACACGTAGCTCTTGTCTTCGCTGTCCAGCAGGAAGTCGAGTTCCCGCCGCATCTCCGCAGCGCGCCGAGCCAGCGTGATCACCTCTTCCGGCTTCGGCGAAAGCGCCGATAGCTCTGTCTCCACGCGCTTCACCGAGGCCGCCAGCTCGTCGTACGCTTCGTGATGCCGCTCCAGAAACGATTTCCGCTCCGCTGGCTCGAACGGATATCGCCCTTCGCGTTCCGGAAAACTCTCGAAAAATCCGCGCGCTCGTTCCCGCAGCCGCACCAGATGTTTCCGCAGCGGTGCTGCCTCGATGCGCAGCATCCGCAACATGGTCTCCGTGTCGCGCGCCAGCTCCTCAAAGCGGTAGCTCGAAAGCTGCCGTCCGAAATAATCGCTGGCCACATCTTCGATCTCGTGCGCCTCGTCGAACACCACCGCCGAATACTCCGGCAAAATCGATCCGAAATCCGATTCGTGCCGGATCGCCAAGTCCGCGAAAAATAAATGATGGTTGACGATCACCAGGTCCGCTTCCTGCGCCCGCTGGTGCATCGCCGTCACGAAGCATTTGTCGAACTCCGGACAATTTCTTCCCGTGCACAGATCGCTCCGCGCATCAATTCGGTTCCACAGCTCCGCATCGTCCGGCAGGAAAGTCAGCTCGCTTCTATCGCCCGTGGCCGTCAGTTTTGACCAGTCGCGAATCTGCGCGAACCAGTCGATCTCGTCGATGCCCTTCAGCACCGGCTGGCCTTCCATCTGGTGCACTTTCTGCCGGCAAAGAAAATTCGCGCGACCCTTCATCAGCGCCACCTTCAGATTCGGCGCGAAATATTTCTGCAGGAAGGGAATATCCTTCTGAAAGAGCTGTTCTTGCAGCGATTTCGTGGCCGTCGAGATCACCACTCGCCGCCCGCTGCGGATCGCCGGTATCAGATACGCCAGCGTCTTGCCCGTGCCGGTTCCCGCCTCGATCACCACGTGCTGGTGCCGCACGAACGCCTCGTCCACGATTTCCGCCATTTCGATCTGCGCCTGCCGCGGCTCGTAGTTCGGCAACCGCTGCTCCAGCAGCCCGCCCGCCCCGAAAATTCCGGCGATCGAAATCTCCTCCGGTTTTTCCTCGATAGTTTTTTTCTTGGCCACGAAAATTTCTCAGTGCGCCCAACCGAACTCGCAAACCACTAACTTAGCACACACCTCAGATCGCTGCGGCTTCTGCTCCCGGGTGGCTTCCTCGATCTGTCGGCGATTTTTGCCGCGAATCGCAGCGCGCATAGTACAAGTATGAGAAAATACTCCCGCCACCTCCCAGACCACCATGCCCACAAAACTCCCATCCATCGTCATCGTCGGTCGCCCCAATGTCGGCAAATCCACCCTCTTCAATCGCCTCACCGGCACGCGCCGCTCCATCGTCACTAACGAGCCCGGCATCACCCGCGACCGCATCTACGGCACCGCCAATTGGGACGGCCGCTCCTTCGAAGTCGTTGACACAGGCGGCATCGTTCCCGAAGAGCAAGCCGGAATTCCCGGCGAAATCCTCCGCCAAGCCAAAGTCGCGATTGATGGCGCCTCGCGCGTCGTGCAGGTTGTTGACGGCCGCGCCGGCGTTCTTCCGCTCGACGCTGAACTCTCGCAACTCCTTCGCCGCGCCGGCAAGCCTCCCGTGATCGCCGTAAATAAAGCCGATTCCATCAAGCAAGCCGACATCGCCGCGCAATTCTACGAGCTGGGCGACGAAGTTTTTCCCATTTCTGCCGAACACGGTTTCGGCGTGGATGTCCTCCTCGACGCGCTCACCGAGAAATTTCCCGAGGGCGAACTTCCTCCCGCCGCACATGAAATCAATGTCGCCATCATCGGCCGCCCCAACGTCGGCAAATCCACTCTCCTCAATCAACTCGTCGGCGCCGAGCGCGCCATCGTCTCTCCGATTCCCGGCACCACCCGCGATGCCGTGGACACCGAAATCGAGCACGGCGGAAAAATGTACCGCTTCCTCGACACCGCGGGCATTCGCCGCAAGGGCAAGACCAATCTCATCGCTGAAAAGTTGAGCGTCATCATGGCTCGCCGCCATCTCGAGCGCGCCGACGTCGCCGTCCTCGTCGTCGATGCCGCCGTCGGCGTCACTTCGCATGATGCCACCATCGCCAGCTACGCCGAGCAGTCCGGCCGCTCGGTCATCATCGCCATGAATAAATTCGACCTCGCGCTCGAGGCCGCTAGGGAAAAATCTGCGCGCGAAAAAAAGCATTCCAAGGGAGAAAAGCCGCGTGAGAAAAGCGCGGGCCGCGGGGAAGTCAACTCCAACCAGTTGCTCATGGAATACGAGCCGATCGTGCGCCAGAAACTCAAATTCCTCTCTTACGCCCCGATCGTTTTTCTTTCCGCCAAGACCGGCGCCGGGGTTCAGCGCCTCTTTGAAACCATCGATCGCGTCGCCCAGGCCCGCCAGCGCCGCATTTCCACCGGTGAGCTAAATCGCTGGCTCGCCAACGTGGACCTCGAGCGCGGCACCTCGCCCGCCAGCCGCGAAGTCAAAATCTTTTACGTCACGCAAGCCACCACCGCTCCGCCCACTTTTGTCCTCTTTACCAATCAGACCAAGCCGCTGCACTTCAGCTATCAGCGTTTCCTCGAAAATCGTCTCCGCGAAGCCTTCAATTTCGACGGCACCCCCATCCGTTTCAATCAGCGCCTCAAAAAACGCGCCAAGCGCACCCATATAGCCGATCGCGACCGCCCCGACCGCCGCAGAAGATAGTCGCACGCCGACGACTTTGCCGTTGCCTTGGCATTTCCGGGTCTCCATCGTCGCACTGCGAGGGTGGGGATTTTTGCCGTTGTCTTCGATAGTACCGGTCATCTCCACCCTCAGCCCCGATTTTCACAGCCATCGGCCATTGACACCAGCCTAAATCGGCTTACGATACAAAAAGTCATGGCCAGCGCTGCACATCGGCAGGAATCGGCGGCGATCCCGCACAAGGAACTTTTCCGCATCGGCGAGGTCAGCCGGCTTACCGCCACCAAGCCTTACGTCCTCCGTTTCTGGGAAGACAATTTTCCCACGCTCCAGCCTGTCAAGGCTCCCAGCGGCCACCGTCTCTATCGCCGCGCCGACATCGAAATGGTTTTCGAAATCAAGCGCCTCCTTCAGGACGAAGGCTTCACCATCTCCGGTGCCCGCAAACATCTCGAAGATCTCGAAGTCGCCGGCGCTCACTCCAACGGTTCGCTTCCCGCATCCGGCCACGAATCGAGCGGCGACCCAGCCTACGGCTCAGCTCGCGCCGCAGGCAACTCCCCAGTCAGCGATCGCCCCAGCGCCTCGCAGCTTCCTCTCCGCGCCGAGACCCCTCTTCGCATGAAGCAGAAATTCCTTCTCGATCTTCTCGAAGAACTTCAGGCTGTCTTGACCCTTCTCGAACGCGAGTGATACGCTTCCAATCAGGCGGCAGCAGCGGTCGGGACGTGGCGCAGCCTGGTAGCGCGCACGCTTGGGGTGCGTGAGGTCGCTGGTTCAAATCCAGTCGTCCCGACCATTTTTACCTTGATGTCTCGACGTGACCTTCAGCCCCCCGTGGACAAGCCCGAGTCGCCGAGTTCAAGGCTTGCAAAGTGATAAGTACGGACTAACCCTCTGATTCGGCAAAGGGGTTCCGAATCGTAAGCCGCCCATTAATCGTCTGCCCGTCGCGAAAATCTTCGGAATAGAGAATCCCGCATCCCGCCTCCAACGCCGCGGCGATCACCAGCGCATCGTAAATGTTGTAGCCGTCGCGCATCGCGATTTCGAGCGCCGCTTCATGCGTCTCAACGCCAATCGCCAGCGGAGCAGGGCACAGAACCCGAAAGGCCTCCAGCGCCTCCGTCACCTCGCTCCACGGCATTAAAATCTTCCGCCGAGCCACCGAAACGAATTCGTTCAGTATCTGCACGCTGACCATTCCTCCCGATGCGAGCAACTCCTCCGCCCGAGCGCTGCGTGCATCGCCCTCCGCCAGCGCGTAGACCAGCACGTTCGTGTCGAAGAAAGCTTTAGCGGCGGGCATGAGTTTCTTCTCGGTCGAAGACAAATCCCGCAGGCAAAGCTCGCCGCAGTTTCCGCAGCCGAGCCAGCGCCTGAGGTTTCCTTTGATCGCGGCTCACTTCGAACACCCGATCGCGCAAGATTCGAATCTCGATCTCTTCGCCTTCCTTGAGCTCGAGCGCCTCCACCACAGCCGCAGGCAGCCGCACCGCCAGGCTATTGCCCCATTTCGATACCTGCATATGCCCCTCCTGGATATACATTTCTATTGTATATCCCAGTCCGCCGCTTTGCCAAGCACTACGGCGTCCGCCCTCGCCGGCTCCGCCATAGTCACTTCCACGCGTCCTCACCATTGCCGAATTCACGAAAAACGACTTACCATAGATGAGTGCTGACTTGGGGACGCCTTCCCGCCTCGGCGAAATTCACATGCCTCACATCCTCATCACCAACGACGACGGAATTCACGCCCCCGGCCTGCGCGCGCTCGTCCAGGCCATGCAGCACGACGCCACCGTCACCGTCATTGCGCCTGCCTCCGAACGCAGCGCCGCCGCGCAGTCTCTCACCCTGCGCCAGCCCATCTATTGCGATCAGATCGCCGAACGCGAATACTCCGTCGAAGGCACGCCCGCCGACGCCATGATTCTCGCCTTCCACACCCTGCTGAAAGAAAAGCCCGATCTCGTCATTTCCGGAATTAATCGCGGTGCCAACATGGGCGAAAACGTCTACTACTCCGGCACCGTAGGCGCCGCCATGGAAGCCGCCATCAATCACGTTCCAGCCATCGCCATTTCCGTTGCCGGGCAGCATCGTCACCGCGAATTCGATTTTGGGCCCGCCGCCGAATTCGCGCGTACCCTTGCGCCCGTCGTCTTGAAGGAAGGCTTGCCGCCCGGTGTCTTGCTCAATGTAAATGTCCCGCAGGACTGGACCGGCGCGGTCCGCTTCACTCGCCAGTCCTCGAAAATTACCCGCAACGTCCTGAAGCCCGGCGAAGACCCGCGCGGCCGCCGCTATTATTGGCTCTCCGAGCAGCAATTCTCGAGCGACATCGAGCCTGACACCGACCACGCCGCCGTCCGCGACGGAGCCATCTCCATCACGCCTCTCAAACTCGACCACACTCATGCTCCCTCCCTGAATCACCTCAAACACTGGGCCGCCGCCCTCGAATCCGCTGCAGCCGCGCGCAAGTAGCCCTGGCCTGAATTAAAAAGTTCACAGGCGCTACCCCTTGCAACCCGCTTCTTTCACTGCTAGTTTTCTCGTTGGCACGAATCACGGATGCTCCCCTGATGACCCAACACAAAAAACATCATGACCGCCTAGCCGAGCTAGCCAAACTTTCCGCCGAGGCCGAAGCAGGCGGCGGCTCTGAACGCCGCCAGCGCGAGCACCAGCAAGGCAAGCTCAGCGCACGCGAGCGCGTTGATCTTCTCCTCGACGAAGGCTCCTTCGAGGAGCTCGACAAATTCGTCCGTCACCGCGCCACCGATTTCGGCATGGATTCCCAGCGCCCGCCCGGCGACGGCTTTGTCACCGGCTACGGCCGCATTGACGGCCGCTTGGTCTACGTCTTCGCGCAGGACTTCACCGTGTTCGGCGGCTCGCTCTCGGAAACCAACGCCCTCAAAATCACGAAAATCATGGACTTGGCCATGCGCCAGGGCGCTCCTCTCATCGGCCTCAACGATTCCGGCGGCGCGCGCATCCAGGAGGGAGTCATGTCGCTCGCGGGATATGCGGATATCTTTCTCCGCAATACGCTCGCCAGTGGCGTGATCCCTCAGATCAGCGCGGTCATGGGTCCCTGCGCCGGCGGCGCCGTTTATTCCCCGGCCATCACCGATTTCATCTTCATGACTCGCGACACTTCCTACATGTTCGTCACCGGTCCTGACGTCATCAAGACCGTCACGCATGAAGAAGTCTCCAAGCAGGAGCTCGGCGGCGCTATGACTCACAACGCCACCAGCGGCGTCGCCCACTTCGTCGCTCGAGACGACGCCGAATGCCTCGCCATGATCCGCGTCCTGCTCGGTTATCTTCCGTCCAACAATCTCGAAGATCCGCCCCGCCGCTCCACCTCCGATCCCGCCAGCCGCGCCCACGCGCCGCTCAATTTGCTGGTCCCCGAAGACCCTCAGAAACCCTACGACATCAAGGATGTGATTCTCGCCGTCGCCGACGACAACGATTTCTTCGAGGTCCACGAGCACTTCGCCAAAAATATCGTAATCGGCTTTGCCCGCCTCGACGGCCAGCCTGTCGGCATCGTCGCCAATCAACCCGCTTTTCTCGCCGGCGTCCTCGACATCAATGCCAGCGTCAAAGCCGCGCGCTTCGTCCGCTTCTGCGATGCTTTCAATATTCCGCTGATCACCTTCGAAGACGTCCCCGGCTTCCTTCCCGGCACCCAGCAGGAGTTCGGCGGCATCATCAAGCACGGCGCCAAGCTCCTGTTCGCTTTCGCCGAAGCCACCGTCCCCAAAATCACGGTCATCACGCGCAAAGCCTATGGCTGCGCTTACTGCGTCATGGCTTCCAAGCACATCCGCACCGACATAAATTACGCCTGGCCCACCGCCGAAATCGCCGTCATGGGTCCCGAAGGCGCCGTTAATATTGTCTACAAGCGCGAATTCGACCGCGCGCCCGAGGCCCACCGCGAAACTCTCCGCCGCGAGAAAATTGACGACTTTCGCGAGCGTTTCGCCAATCCCTACGTCGCCGCCGAGCGCGGCTATGTGGACGCCGTCATCGAGCCCGCCCAGACGCGCTACAAGCTCATCGTGGCCCTCCGCTCGCTGGCCTCCAAGCGCGATACCAACCCCCGCAAAAAGCATGGAAATATTCCCCTCTAGGCTGTTTGCAAATGACCGGCGGCCACCACCCTTCGCTGTTTCTCCACATTGTCTATCCAGCAATCGCTGGATTTTTCGGCCTCATTCCGCTAGCATCATGGAGCTTCGCTTCTTATTCTTAATCTGCATTTATTTAGGAGATTTCTGTGGCCAAGAAGCCCAAACCTGCTAAAACCATGCTCGATTCTCTCGACTCCCTGATCGAAAAATATCACCTCCTGAAACACCCCTTCTATCAGGCCTGGACCGACGGTACTCTTTCCAGGGATTCTCTCGCTCTTTATGCCGAACAGTATTACCAGCATGTCCGCGCGTTCCCGGAGAATCTCAAACAGCTCGCAGACCGCACCCGCGGCCCCGTCCGCGAGATCGTCCGCGAAAACCTGGCCGAAGAGCTCGACCCAGTCGCTCCGCACCCGATGCTTTGGCGTCAGTTCGCCCAATCTCTCGGCGTCAGCGAGTCCTCGCTCGACGATGCCCGTCCGCTTCCCGGTGTCGCCGCGTTGCTCGACAATTTTGATGAGATTTCTTCCCACGGTTCCATCGAGCAGGCCGTTGCCGCCTTCTACATCTACGAAGCGCAGGTTCCCGAAATCGCCACTCAGAAAATTTCCGGCCTGCGCCGCTTCTATGGCATAACCGAGACGCGTTCGCTCGCCTATTTCGCCGTTCACGAGGAAGCCGATGTTCGCCACCGCGCCGCTTGGCGTCACTGGTTGGCAACGGAAAAAAATCTCGACACGGTCGGTGCGCTTTGTGCCGCCGAACGCAGCCTGAAAGCTCTCTGGGGCGCGCTGGACGCCGTCTACCCGCAAGGTTGCCGCAAGAACTAACTAAAAGCCCTTCGCGCTTAATTTTTTTTGCGCGGAGGTGTGCCTGGCCAGTTGCGTGAAAAGTTGTTTGAAGATTTTCCTGAAGATTTAACTGAAGTTTTCTTGAAGCGCCGAATTAATTTGCCGTGCGGTGCATTTCCGTTACACCGCTCTTGCCGCCCACAATTACGTCCGTCGCGTACCCGATGAATATCCCGTGTTCCACCACTCCGACGACATGATCCAACTCGCTCGCCACTTCCCGCGGGTTGGCCATCGCGCCAAAACCGCAGTTGATGATGTAGTGGCCTCCATCCGTCACGTAAGGCGTGCCGTCAGCCTTCAGCCGCAGCACTACTTTGGCCCCTAGCTTTCCCAGCCTTCCCAGCGTCTGTTCCCATCCGAATGGCACCACTTCCACCGGCACCGTCTCCCGCGATCCCAAATGCTCCACGATCTTCGTTGTGTCCGCCACCACGATCATCCGCTTGCTCGCCGCCGCCACGATCTTCTCCCGCAGTAGCGCTCCTCCGTGGCCTTTGATCAGCGCCAAAGATCCCGGCTCCACTTCGTCAGCCCCGTCAATCGTCAGGTCGATCACTCCGTGCTCGGCAAATGTAGTCAGCGGAATCCTCAGTCCGCGCGCCTGCGCCGCAGTGCTCTCCGATGTCGGTATCCCAATCACTCGCAGACCCTCCTGCGCCACGCGCCGCCCCAGCGCTGCCACATACATCGCTGCTGTCGAGCCAGACCCCAGTCCCAGCACCATTCGGTCCTGCACCATCTGGGCAGCCGCCTCGGCGGCAGACTGCTTCTGGCGATCTTGCTCCAATGTGTTCACAATTCGGCTCGGTTGTACTGGATTGTCGCTCGCGCGCATCGCTGCGGCGAACCGCAAACTGCGAAGCCATCATAGCCGCTCCCGTCTCGCGTGCCAATCCCATGGACAGCCGGAGAACTATTGGATTATCGGGATGAATGTACGCTGAAGAACTAGCAGGTGCCGTGCATCAGGCGCTCTTCGCGGGGAAGTGGGTCGAGCCGCGTCGACGGCGATGCCCGCTTGCGGGGAGGATTCTGTTTCGACCACGCTTCGAAATTTTCCTTCATCTGCTCCAGATGATGGGGAATGTGCCGCTCCTGTAGCCGCACCCACTTGTCGAGATTCAGGACGCCGTGGCTCGGGTGCTCGATCGTATTCGACCAGACAGGTTCAGCAACGGTCAGCAAAAGTCGGTAAGTCATTTTGCGCAACCTGGGTATCACTTCGATCGCTTCACGCGTGCTTTGATAAAAATATCCCAGCGATCCCGCCCAGCGCGCTGCGTCGAATTCCAGCGCCGCGCTGCCGGGGTCGGCGATGTAGCCCCGGCACAGAATGTATGCCGTAGCTTCGCTATCGGCCAGGTGCAGAATGATCTCGTGAATACTCCAGCGGGTGCGCGACGGCTTGAAGAGCCACATTTTTTTTGGAAACTGCCGCAGTGCCACAGCCATCAGCAATGGCGCGCGGCCGAAGGATTCGAGTACGCTTTGTCTGTCGTCGCGATTCACGAAATCCCCACCTTGGCAACTTAGACGTAGATGCCGTATTTTTGCTGCATGCTGCATCCAAATTAACGAAAAAAACTCACAAAAAGTTCCCAACCCAATCCTCAAGTGGCGATCTGACGGCAAAAATTGTCCGTCTTTGAGAAGTCTTGTTCGTTGTTGGGATTACGCCTGGTAGTCGGTTCGCGATACGGCGCAGCTTCCGGCAGTAAGCCGGTGCGTAATCCGCTTTACGGGAAACAAAATATGAACTTTGGAATTTTCCTGCGGCGAGACGTTCCGTGCTTGCCAGGCCGCGGGATAGAGGTGCCCGAGTTGCCTATTCCCGGCGATGCGATTTCCAATAGCTTGTTAGTTCGCCAACCAGATACAGCGAGCCGCTCACGAATACCGCATCGTTCGGTCTCGCCATTTGGATGGCTCGTTCCAAGGCTTCGGTCGGATCACGCACCACGTAGATGTCTGGCGCAAGTC
>JBAVQT010000306.1:0-2409 GCA_049694295.1 Candidatus Acidiferrales bacterium | reverse complement strand
GATGAAGACATTGCCGAATATCGCAATCGAGCCGCCGGCGTTGCCTCAAGCCAGCTGGCCACGATCATTTACACCTCCGGTACCACAGGCGAGCCGAAGGGCGTGATGCTCAGTCACTCGAATCTCGCCTCGAACGCGATCGATTCCTGCGCGGGCCTGGAATACAGGACGGACGATGTGGCGCTTTCTTTTCTGCCGCTGGCGCATGTCTACGAGCGCGTGGATGGCTACGTGCACCTTTCCAAGGGAGTCTCGATCGCTTATCTGGAGCAGATTGAATCGGTGCCGCAGGCGCTGCTGGAGGTCAGGCCGACGGTGGCGGCCGCGGTGCCGCGATTTTTCGAAAAGATGTACGCGGGGATTCTGGACAAAGGCCGCCGCGCACATGGCGTGCGCCGCAAACTTTTCGAGTGGTCGCTGCGCGTGGCCTCGAGGGCGCTGCCGTGGCGCGCTTACGGAGCGCCTGCGCCGCTGGCTCTGCGATGGCAGTGGAACGTGGCAAACCGCGTCGTTTACTCGAAAATTCGCGAGGGCCTGGGCGGGCGAATTCGTTTGTTCATTTCCGGAGGCGCGCCATTGGCCAAGGAGCTTGCGGAATTTTTCTGGTCCATCGGCGTGCCGGTATATCAAGGCTACGGGCTCACCGAGACTTCGCCGGTGGTGGCCGTAAATACGCCGCTGGCCAATCGCGTGGGCACGGTGGGTCGGCCGATCCCACACGTGGAAATAAAGATCGCGGATGACGGAGAGATTCTGGTGAAAGGGCCGTGCGTGATGCAGGGCTATTATCGCAAGCCGGCCGAGACGCGCGAAGTGTTCACGCTGGACGGATGGTTCTGCACCGGAGACGTGGGCCATCTCGATGCCGATGGCTACCTGCTGATCACCGACCGGAAGAAGGAATTGCTCAAGACAGCCGGAGGAAAATTTGTCGCGCCGGCGCCCATCGAAAATCTTTTGAAATCGAGCCGCTTTATTTCCAACGCGCTGGTGGTGGGCGATAAGCACAAGTTCGTATCCGTACTGGTGGTTCCGAATTTTTCGGCGATCGAGACGGAAGCGGTAAAGTTGGGCCGCGACCCGCTGACGCAGCGGCAGGCGCTGGCGGATCCGTGGGTGCGGGAGCTGCTCTCGGCCGAAATCGAACGAGCCACTGCGGCGCTGGCGCAATACGAGAAACCCAAACGTTTTGCGCTGATCGAAAAAGATTTCACGTATGGCGGAGGCGAACTGACCTATACGATGAAGGTGCGCCGCCGGGTGATTGAGGAGCACTATCGGGACGTGATCGAGCGCCTCTACGCCGACGTGGAAGATCCGCGACCGCAGCCGCGCAGCTGAAGCGCTCCGCTGCAGGTTTCCTTCCGCTGTATCGGGCGCTCTCGCCGGAGTACAATATTCGCGGGGAAAATCGGATGAGCGACTCATTGGTGATTGCCGGGCGCGCCTTTGCATCGCGCCTGATTGTGGGCACCGGAAAATATCGAAGTTTTCAGGAAATGCAGCGCGCACACGCGGCCTCGGGCGCCGACATGGTGACGGTGGCGGTGCGCCGCGTGAATCTTGCGGACCGCAGCAAAGAGTCCCTGCTCGATTACATCGACCGCGAAAAAATATTCATCCTGCCCAACACAGCCGCTTGCTACTCGGCCGATGAAGCGGTGCGCACGGCGCGGCTGGGACGGGAAGTGGGACTTTCGAACTGGGTGAAACTCGAAGTGATCGGCGACGAGAAGACCCTTTTCCCGGACACCGAGGAACTGATTCGCGCGACGAAGACGCTGGTGCAGGAGGGCTTCGTGGTGCTGCCCTACACCAACGACGACCTGGTGGTGGCGCGGAAGCTGATCGACGCCGGCGCGGCGGCGGTGATGCCGCTGGGCGCGCCGATCGGCTCGGGCCTGGGCATCCAGAATTTGGCCAACCTGCGCATTTTGCGCGAGCGCATTACCGAAGTTCCGATGATCGTGGACGCCGGGGTCGGCACCGCGTCCGATGCGGCCATCGCGATGGAGCTGGGCGCCGATGGAGTGCTGATGAACACGGCAATTGCCGGCGCGCAAGATGCCGTGCTGATGGCGGAGGCGATGCGCGCGGCCGTGGAGGCTGGCAGAAAAGCTTATCTCGCCGGGCGCATCGAGAAAAAACTTTACGCCACTGCGTCAAGCCCGTTGTCTGGCGTGGTTCGATAGCTCCGGGCGCTCGCCGGGATTTTCAGCGAAAGAGGAAGTGCCACAGCGTGTCCACAGCGGCGTGCACGATGGTTGACGGCACCAGCGAGCGGCTTTTCATCCACACTCGCCCGTAAAAAAGACCCGCGATGGTGGCCAGCGCGACGTATTTCCAGTTCGGATACGGCGCGTGCAGAATATGCGAGAAGCCGAAGATCACGGACGCTACGCATAAGCC
>JBAVQT010000305.1:0-3597 GCA_049694295.1 Candidatus Acidiferrales bacterium | reverse complement strand
TCGCTATTGTGTCGAATGCTCGGAGCTCTGGCCCAGGCAATGGCCGTACAACGACAACATGAAATCACAGTAAGCCGCCGGCGAATAGGACGCCGCCGTGGTTCGAGCGGTGCTGGAGATGCGCGTTCGTAGTTCTCCGTCCTTGAGCACTCGTGCGATCGCGCGTGCGATACCCACCGGGCTGCTTTTTTCGACCAGTACCGCTTCTCGATCCGCCGTCACGATTTCCGGCACGCCGCCCACGGCCGTGGCTACGATTGGAAGCCCTGCGGCCATGGCTTCCAATAGCGCGTTAGGCGATCCCTCCGTGTGCGACGGTAATACCATCAGATCCGCCAGCGTGTAGTAGGCCGTAACATCCGCTTGATGACCCGTGAAGATGATCCAGTCCGCCGCGGCGGATTTTCTGGCTTCATCCTGGAGCCTTTCGATATCCGGGCCCTCGCCCACAATAACGAGTCGCAACTCGGGGCCCTCGTTTTCCTTCCGAAGTAGAGCAAGCGCTTCGATGAGATCGGTTTGGCCCTTCTCTCGCGATAATCTTCCGACCGTCAGCAAGATTCGCGCGCCGTCTGGAATTTGAAGCGAGCGGCGCAATTCCGCGACGTTTTCATGCGATGCCGGGCGAAAGGCATTCACTGAATTATGACGAATCGTGATCTGTTCCGGCTGTATTCCGATGTTCTCCAGGTTGTTCGCGAACGAACGGCAAACTGTGACGATTTTCGAAGCCGACGGCAGGGACCATCGATCGAGCTGGTTGTAAAGCCGCACCTTCATATCCGTCCACGTGTATCCGTGATGAAACGCAATCCACCGCCGCTTCCGATACGCTCCGCTCAATCGCATCAGAAAATGCGATTTCACCCCGTGGGTTTGCACGATGTCCGGATCGTGGGCCTCTATCAGCTCGCGCATTGCGCGAATCACGTTTGGATCGAACGGGAATCGTTCTCGAATGACGCGGACATCCAGCCCGGCTTGCCGGCAGGCGTTCGTAAACTCGTTCGGCTCGAGCGGGCTGCCGCGCTGAAACGTGGCGACAGCAATATCAGCCTGCAGCGAAGCCTGGAGAGCGGCGGCGCGCTGCGCAAACTCGATCAAATTTTTGGCGGGTCCCGAGACCCACGACGCCTCCATAAAATCCAGGACCCGAACCGCTCTCGCCGGCGAAGAGCGAGCCGCCGGCCGAGACGCAAGCAGCCCCTCCGTCAAGTCTTGCGAGATTTGTTCTTTAGATGACAAAACTTCGCTCCATTAAGAACTGCCGTTCGGGTACTTGCACTACCGGGCGCCCCCGCATCCCAGACCGATACCTACGTTCTTTTGTGCTTGAGTTGTGGGCAGTGACGAGCCGTTAGAGTTCGATTCGTGCGACTCCGTAACGCCAACAGAGACCACAGTATTCCTTGGTTCGCCGAGTAGCTCTCTGTAAATGCTTGCGAGCCGCGCAGATGCCTGTTGAATCGTGAAGTTCGCATGCACGAAGGTGGCCGCCGCTTCGCCCATGGCCTCGCGTTTGTCGGGGTGCGAAGTCAAATAAATCAGCGCATCGACAAGCTGTTCGAGATTGTTTGACTCGAACAACATTCCGCTTTCGGGACTCCCTACCAATTCGGGAGTTCCACCCACTCGCGACGCTACGGGGCAGCAACCACAGGCCATTGCCTCGAGCATCGAATTCGAAAAGCCCTCGGAAAGAGAAGGCAGCACGAAGACGTCAATTGCCCGCATCCACTCCGCTGGATCTGCGACTCCATCCTGGAACACGCAGGCGTCAATCACTCCGAGTTCGGTCGCTTGTCGCACCAGCGCAGGCTTCACGGGTCCATCCCCGACAATTAGCAATCGCACGGTTGCATCGTGGCGGTATACTCGCGCGAAAGCCTCCACCAGCAGTCCCAGATTTTTCTCCGGCCGCAGCACGGCCACGGTGCCGATGACGGTGCTCGCGCCAGCAAGCGCGGCTGGACGTTTGCGTCCGAGAGAATGGAATTCTTGCGGCTCGTAGCCGTTGTGACAAACATAAATATGCTTCCGCGAAAGCTTCCAGTCGGAACTCAGATGCGTTGCGAGGGCTTCGCAGTTGACAAAAACGCCTGTGGCCATGCGGTCAATCGCCACCATAATCAGTCGCGACTGCATGGACATTAGCCCTCGGTAGCACAGTTGGCTGGAGAGAACCGGCACTCCCATCATGCGGGCCAGCGGTACGCCGAAGATGTCGGCGGGAATATCGAAGGCGTGAACTACGCGGATATTGTGCTCGATAATGTAGCGGC
Source organism: Candidatus Acidiferrales bacterium (assembly GCA_049694295.1). Classification (GTDB taxonomy): domain Bacteria; phylum Acidobacteriota; class Terriglobia; order Acidiferrales; family UBA7541; genus Palsa-295. Next base: position 1,315 of record JBAVQT010000305.1, on the reverse strand, counting down.
GCAAAATGCGGGCGCCGTCAATCGCCGATCTCGAGCGAAACGATTTCACGGGCGCGGTGAGCAAGGGTATTCCCGCAGCTTCAATCTCCCGCCATCGCATGCCGCCGGGCTTAAAACATGCGACGTGCGGCTCAATGCCACAATCGCGAAGGTGCCGGGCAAACTTGCTTACGTCTCGTTCGATTCCACCCGCATCCAGAGTGCGGGCCAGCATTAGAACGGGCGTTCTCGTGTCGGCGCCGCTATCGCTTGATGATCGCATCGTCATTGGGCGGCCCGATCGAGAGGGCGCGCCGGGTTCCCCACCGCCACCGCATTTGCCGGAATGGGGCGTGTGACCACCGCTCCGGCGCCGATCGTCGTCCGTGGGCCGATGTCGGCCATGACAATTGCTGCTGCACCAATCCAGCAGTCGGCGCCAATCACGATTGGACTGAATTTTTCTTCGTTGGATCCCAGGATGCCGCCATCCGGTCCGCGTGGATGCTGATGGCGTCCGCTTAGTATCTGCACGGCGCTCGCGATCTGTGTTCTTTCGCCAATCTCGCAGGCACCCACCACGCTATACGACCCGATATAGACCCCTCTCCCCACCGCCGCGGAACTCTGTGCAAAAAAAGCTCCAAAAGATACCCGGCTGTGGAGCGAACATCTGCGCAGCGTCAAAACATAGTAAGCGACCCGAATGTAATCACCGGGCAGCCCGGGCGCCAGCGCCAGTAAATGCCCAAATACCACGAAAAGCGCCGCAAAACGGCCAAATCCAGACAACGCCGCAAAAGGCAGAGCGATCAATAAAGACAGTCCCTGCATGATCGCTTTGACTGCACGTCGCGGTAAGGTGCTCGGCGTCACGCTTGCAATGCCTCTGAAACCGATAGCGCCGCCGAAGTCCGGCGCTCGAGATAGTTCCGGTGCCACAGCTCGAACGTCAATAATTGCCACAATGCCGATGAGTGATCGCGCTCGCCGCGGTGATGCTCGCCGAGCATCCGTTCGATTCCGGTCTTTTGGAAATAGCCTCGCTGCAGCGTTCGGGGCTCGAGAAGCATGGCGGTAATGTCGTCTTTTAGCTCCGTGCGCATCCAGTGCTTTAGAGGAAGCGCAAAGCCCTGCTTGGGGCGATAGAGAGCGTCACGCGGCACGCCCAATTTCTCGGCGAGACGTCGCAGCAAATATTTCCCCGTGCCGTTGCGAATTTTCATCGAGAGCGGCAGCTTTGCCGCAAGCTCGACGAAGACGTGATCAAGAAGCGGGCAGCGGACTTCGAGCGAGCACGCCATGCTCATTCGATCGACTTTCGTCAGTATGTCGG
>JBAVQT010000304.1:0-17318 GCA_049694295.1 Candidatus Acidiferrales bacterium | reverse complement strand
CGCCATGATCGTGCGCGAGGGGGCCAGCACGGATTGGCAGCATTTCCAGCTTCCTAGAATATTGTATTTGAACACGCTGATACTTCTGGCCAGCAGCTTCACTTTGCAAGCGGCTCGCGCGCGGCTCGGGTCGGTCGGTGCGTCTTTGTCCGGTGCGCCCGCCTTGGCGCGGAAATTGTTTTCGGACGGTATTCACTGGCTGTATGTGACGGCTGGGTTGGGCGCACTGTTCGTGCTGGGCCAGATTCTGGCGTGGCGCGATCTGGTGCATCAGGGACTGTTTCTGGCGACGAATCCGAGCTGCTCGTTCTTTTACGTGTTCACGGCGCTGCATGGGTTGCATCTGCTGGGAGGCATCGGCGGCCTGGCGTACATCCTGCGAAAACTTGCGAAGACGAATGGCACCGCGCAAACGACCGGGCTTAGCGCCGTCTCGGTGTATTGGCACTTCATGGATGGACTTTGGGTGTACCTGCTGTTGCTGCTAGCGATGCGGATGTGATTTTTTGGGAGGCGGTGTGAGCGAAACGACGGCTGCGATTTCGGCGGGTCACGGAGCGACAATGGAGCCGTCGCCCTACGGCATTGTATCCAAGAAGCTTACGATGTGGCTTTTTATCTCCTCCGACGCCATCACCTTTGGCGCCGTCCTTTTCGGCTATTCCTATCTGCGCGCCGGCACCCCGAATTGGCCGCATCCGTTTCAATTCTCTCCGAGCATCTTGAACGGCTTGATTATGACCTTCGTGCTGCTGACCAGCAGCTTGACGATGCTGGGCTCGGTTGCAGCGGCCAAGGCGGGAAGAAAGGCCGCGAGCCTGAAGTGGCTCTCGGCTACCGTGATTCTTGGAATTGTTTTCGCGACGCTACACTTGCGCGAATGGTTCCATATGTTTAGTGAAGGCTGGGGATTGACGCGGAATCCTTCGGGCGGCCCGGTACTCTTCGGAGCAACCTTCTTCAGCATCACGGGACTGCACCTTTTGCACGTCATATCCGGGGTCATTGCGCTGATCGTGATTGGGATCGGGTATAAGACGAACTGGTTGGATGAGACCTACGTGGAAAACACCGGGCTTTACTGGCATTTTGTGGACCTGGTGTGGATGTTCGTCTTTCCGCTGCTCTATCTGATGAATGCGGCGCGCTAAAACGGGAGGAATGGCGGGCATGGGTGATAATCACGATCCGGCGATGAAGGCTTATGTAGGGATTTGGATTGGCCTGCTGTGTATCGCGGGCATTGAGGTGTTCCTGACTTACAGGGGCTTTTCGACGCATGCGCTGCTGGCGGTGCTGCTGATTCTCGCGTTTTTCGAAGCAGCCATCGGGCTGCTTTATTTCATGCATCTGAAATACGAACGGCGCAACCTGCTGTGGACCCTGATGGTGGGGATAATCTTCGTCCTGCTGATGATGAATCAGATTTGGCCAGACGCATATCGCATGATAAGCATCGGGCTTCGATAGCCGTCCCGAGGCGGAATTTTGGCGCAGACGATTTGCCGGAGGCGGGGTAAGATAACCGGTAGGCGAGGGGAATGCGAACGACCAAGAACAACGCGTTGATGATTGTGGGCATTGTCCTGATCGCGCTGGCGGCGCTGGTTCTACCCTCAGTCGCTGCCGCTCAGGGGTGCGCGCTGTGTTATCAAAGCGCCGCCGCATCGGGTCCACGGTTGATTCACGCTCTGCGGAGCGGCATCCTCATTCTGATGTTTCCGCCTGCTTTGATAACCGTCGGAATTACGGTGATGGCTTACCGGCGGCGCAACCGCTACGACGAAAACTCGTAGCCCTCGCAAGGAATCGCTGTGCTGCACGCCTCTGGCGCTCTTAGCCGGCGCTCATGATTTGCCGCCGCAGGGCAATCGCAATTCGACCAGCAGTCCTCCATCGTGGCAATTCTCGGCTTTTACCGTCCCACCGTGCAGGCGCACGGCGCGCTCGGTGATGGAAAGGCCGAGTCCCGATCCCCCGGAGAAGCGGTCCCGCGCGTCGCCTACGCGATAAAAGGGCAGAAAAATATTGTGAAGGGACTCTTCGGGAACGCCCTTTCCGCGGTCGCGAACGGAAATCAGGGCGGCTCCGTGTCCATTGGTGGATAGCTTCTTCAGCGCGATCTGAACTTCGGTGCCTTCGTCGGTGTAGCTGACGGCATTGCGAATTACGTTTTCGATAGCGCTGCGCAAGAGCTGGCGGTTTCCGAGAATGGCGCATGCGTCGGCCTGCGTCACGCGCACGTGGCGATTGCGGCTGCGCGCTTCAAAGTCCGCATCGGCGGCGACCTCGACGACCACGCGATCGAGCGCCACCACTTCGCCCTCCATGATCTCGCTGCCGCTCTCGAGGCGCGCAAGACGCAACAAGCTGCCGATCAGGGTGTTCAGGCGTTCGGCTTCGAGCTCGATACGGTCAAGCCCGCTGGTGCTCTCGGGATTGGCCTGGAGACGGACTAGACCCAGGGCGACCGTAAGACGAGCCAGCGGAGAACGCAATTCGTGTGAAATATCGGCGAGCAGGCGTCGCTGGGAGAAAATCAGCGATTCGATCTGCTCGGCCATGTGATCGAAGTCCCGGCTGAGTTCGGCCAACTCGTCCGAACGATTTCCAACGGCCGCGCCGACGCGCGCGCTCAGATTTCCAGTGGCCAGGCGGTGCGTAGCCGCGCGCAGGCGCAGGATCGGCGCGGTGATGTAGCGCGCCAGCCAGAAGCAAACGAGCCCGGCTATAAAAAAAACGGCGGCGGCGCGGACGATCTGAACGTGAATCGGCGCGCGCAACACATCGGCGACGGATTCGATATGCGTGCCGATTACGAGGACGTAGCGCGTTCCAATCGAGCCCGTGGTTCTAGTGGCCGCAAACATAGTGCCGTGGGACGCCAAAATGGCAGTTCCAGTGGCTTGCAAGGCTGATTGCGCGATCGCGTCGACCTCGGGGGGCGATGGCTGCGACAGAATTTCCCTGCCTTCGTCGTCGAAGAGGTAGGCCTGCCAGTGCAGGGTCGTTTGCAGCGAAGTGAGAAAATCGGCCAAGGCTCCCATGCCGTGATCGTCCAGAATGTCGGCGGCGCGGGCGGCCATCAGGGGCATGACGGTTCGGTCGAATTCCTCGGCGCGCATGGCCTTGAATTGGGACTGCGTGGTGACCACAGAGGCGATCAGAGTCGCGCTGACGAGAACCATCGCCAGCCAGAAGGAAAGAAAAATTTTAAGAAACAGGCTACGCATTTCACGTTCACCTATTGCTGCTTACCGCCGATTGCCAGCCGCTCACAGCGAGGATCCTGAAACCACATAGACGTACCCGACGTTGCGAATCGCACGGATTCGTTCTGTACCGTCCGGGCAGGGGCCCAGCTTCTTGCGCAGATTGCTGATATGGACGTCGAGACTGCGATCCGACGGTTCCATATCGCGGCCGAGCGCCCCCTTAACCAGATCATCGCGTGAGATCACTTGGCCCGGAGATTTGAAAAACAGAGCGAGCAGCTCGAATTCCGCGGAGGTGAGCTCGACGTCGCGGGAATTGTGGCGCGCCGCGCGGGCGCGAGTGTCCAGCCGGATGTCGTCCAGGAGAATCGAAGCAGGGCCGGTTAGATCCCTGGGCGGGCCGGCGGCCGTGCGCCGCAGCACGGCATGGATGCGCGCGGCGAGTTCGCGGGGATTGAAGGGCTTCGGCAGGTAATCGTCGGCGCCGATTTCGAGTCCCACGATGCGGTCTACGTCGTCACCATGGGCGGTCAGCATGACGATGGGCACCGCGGACTTGGCACGCACCTGCCGCAGGACTTCAAAACCGCGAATGCCTGGCAGCATGACATCGAGGATGATGAGCGAGTAGTCGCCGTCGAGTGAGCGCTCGACGCCCATCGTTCCGTCGTGCACGGCGTCAATCTGAAATCCCTGTGACTTCAGATATTGCCCGACAAGCTCGCAGAGTTCGACGTCATCATCCACAATCAGAATTCGCGAGGAGGTCCAGTCGCCCGGATTGTCGGTCTTAGGCGCCGGCATGAGGCTATTTTATACCCTGCTGAGGCTGGAATGAGAACTGCCGGGGGCGGAATTCCAGGCCAGCGCGGAGCCGCCGAGAACTTCGCGCTGGAAAATTGCGGGCGTAGCATTCAAAATCGCAAGCAGCGCGGCCGTGGACGAATGCGAGCCGCGGCATCGCGCACACGATGAATCACCGAGGACGCCGACACATGAAGCTGATACGTTTCGGAGAGCGGGGAAGCGAGAAGCCGGGCGTGCAGCTTGCGGACGGCAGCCGGTTGGATGCGTCCGGCGCGGGCTGGGACTACGACGAGAGATTTTTCGCTGGCGAGGGATTGGAGCGGTTGCGCCGATGGCTCGCGGAGAATGAAAAGCGCGCACCGCGAGTGAGCGCCGCGATGCGGCTGGGTTCTCCGGTGTGCCGGCCGAGTAAGATCGTCTGCATCGGGCTCAATTTTCGCGACCATGCCGCGGAAAGCGGTCAGGCGGCGCCGATGGAGCCGGTGGTTTTCTTCAAGGCGACCACATCGCTGGGGGGACCGAACGATCCGGTGATGATTCCGCGCAACGCGGAGAAGTTGGATTGGGAAGTGGAGCTGGCAGCGGTGATCGGGAAGCGCGCGAGCTATGTCGCAAAAGAGCGCGCGCTCGAATTTGTGGCCGGCTACGCGCTGCACAACGATTATTCCGAGCGCAGCTTTCAGCTCGAGCGCGGCGGACAGTGGGTAAAGGGAAAAAGCGCCGACACGTTTGCGCCGCTGGGGCCATTTGTGGCCACCCGCGACGAACTGCCGAACGCCGGCAGCCTGGGGATGTGGCTGAAGGTGAATGGAGCGATGCGGCAGCAGGGAAACACGGCCAATATGATTTTTGATGTGGCCACGCTGGTGAGTTACGTGAGCGAATTTATGACGCTGCTGCCCGGCGACGTGATCAGCACGGGCACGCCGGCGGGCGTCGGGCTGGGCATGAAGCCGCCGCAGTATTTGCGCGCGGGCGACGTGGTGGAGCTGGGCGTGGATGGCCTCGGTCAGTCGCGCCAGGAAGTGATTGCATGGAAGGGCTAAGCGATCCCCCGGCAGGCCCTAGCCAGCGCCGAGGAAATTATTTTTGCGGCTTAGGGCGACGGTGGGCGATGGGAAGATACGGCACGAAGCCGTGAGTCTTGGTGCGCAGGCGGTAGACTGAAGTCGTCGCGGTGATGTACAGCGTGCCGTAGTCGGGATCGCCCCAGTTCAAATTAGCCGGCTGCTCGGGCATCACGATAGTGCCGAGATGGCGCCCCGATTTGTCCCACACCCAGATGCCGCGCGGACCGGTAACAAAAATATTTTCGTTCTTGTCGATTTTCATGCCGTCGGGCACGCCGTCGCCCTTGCCGCCGGGTTCTTCGCCAAAAATTCTGCCGTTTGAGATCGTGCCGTCCTTGTGGAAATCGTAGACGCGAATATTGCGCTGCTGGCTGTCGTCCACGTAAAAGCGTTTGCCATCGGGCGAGAAAGCCAAGCCATTGGGCTGCGTGAGTTCGCGAGTCAGCTCTCGGACGCCGCTCCCATCCTGGCCGAGACGATAGACGCCCTGAAACGGGATCTCTTGCGATTGGCCCTGCGGCAGATCGAGCGTGGGGTCGGTGAAATAGAGCGCGCCGTCGGGGCCGAGGACCACATCGTTGGGGCTATTGAATCGCTTTCCTTCGAAGCGATCGGCAAGAACCGTATAGTGGCCATCCTCGGGCGAGACGGCGATGATGGCGCGCAGTACGCTGGCGCAATCGATCAGGCGGCCGCTGCGGTCGAGCGTGTTGCCGTCCGGATCGCCGAGATCAATGATGCTTTTCTTCGAACCGTCCATCTGCACTTTGTAGATTTTGTTGATGACTTCATCGCTGACGTAGAGAAAATCGCCGGGCTCCCAGACTGGCCCTTCGGTGAAGCCGAATCCGGAGGCGATGGTCGCCAGTTTCTCGCCGGGAGCAATCAGCTTTGAAAATTCCGGAGTGAGAGGATCGAGGGCGAACGAGGTTTTTTGGGGCTCGGTCGCCCTGGAGTTGCCGATCGCCAGGCCCGCGGTCAGCAGCAGCGTGACGGCGATGCCAACCCTCTTGGGCATTGAAATGCGTGCTGAAATGGCGGCTGGCGCGTTGCCTGACATGTTTTCCTCGCGTAGATTTCGGATCGTTCTCAATCGTGCCAAGTTAGTTCGCGGTGAGGGCCGGCGGGCGACGCGTCAGTGATCTCCATCGTCATCCTCATCGTGGCCTTTTTTGTTCTCGTGCGCATAATCCGTATTGGCCGCGGCCGCGCGCATCAGGAGGCTGACCAGGTCGTTGAGCTCGGCGGCGCTGAGGCGCTGGGAATAATCGGCGGGCATCAGCGATTGAGAATTGTAGGTGACACTGGCAACGCCGGAGCGCTGCAGGAGATGGAACGTGCCGTCAAGCGATTGAAACTGGATCGAAAAATTGTCCTGATTCCGGATGAAGCCGGTTAGCTTCTGCCCGCCGCGCGTGACGATGATGGCGGTGCGCGAGCGCGGATTGAGATCGTCGTTCGGATTCGTGATGGCGCGCGCGATTTCCGCGGGCGTGTGAGGGGCGGCATACGTTGTGAGATCCGAAGCAATGAAGCCGCCCGATCCGGCGAGGGCGTGGCACTGCGAGCAGGCTGCCTGTCCGAAGAAAAGCGATTTGCCGGCGGCGGGATCGCCGGGCAGCTCTATTTGCGCGCCGCCGCTGACTCCCTGGAGTGATCGAAGGTAGGCGACGACTGACTTGATCTCGCCATTGCTTAGAATGCCGCCGAATGCAGGCATGGCCATACCCGCAGCGCCGTGGTGAACGATGTGAAAAAGCTGATCGTCGGACAGGCGCTGAAGTTCGGGATTCGTGGCGATGTTGGGCGCGTGCTCGCCGCCGCGGGCGTCGAGCCCGTGGCAGCCAGCGCAGTTCGAGCCAAACAGCTTCTTGCCGGCATCCAGCGAATCAGCTGCGGCAGATTTCGCGGAGTCGTCGTGCTCCTGCCGAGCGCGTGACGTCCCCGCCGAAAAGCAGAGCAGGAGCGCGAGTAGCGCCAGCGAGAGCGAGGCCGGCGCCAGCCCCGCGAAAAAAGAGGCCTTCTTCGAGCAATTCGAAAAAGGCCCCTCGATAGGTTGGTCGATTTTTCTCAAGACATGGCCGATCGCCTGAGCATGAGCTTAAGCCCAGCCCTCAGAACAAGAACTTGGCGCCGACTTGCAGAACGCGGGCAGAGTTGGCACTCGAGATGAGCCCGAACGTGCCGGGATCCGTAACGGCTCCGGTGTTCGGATCAAAAGCATTGGCACTGTTGATCGAGCCGTTCGGGCTTCCGAACTGAGCGTGGTTCCAGATATTGAAGGCTTCAAAACGCAGTTCGAGGCTCTTCGATTCGGTGATCTTGGTAGTTTTGAGCAGAGCCATGTCCCAGTTGTTCAGACCTGGTCCGTGGAAAAACCGCCTTGGCGAATCTCCGAATGCGCCAAGAGGCTCGAGGCTGAACAAGCCGGTATTAAAATACGGCAGTTCAGAACGCGGGTTCGTATTGCTGTAAATTTTGCCAGGCGTGTAATTCGGCAGATCGAATGGCGCTTCCGTGTTTTGCGTGCCGGTGAGCGAATTGTCGTCGTTTTCCGAAATGTTGACGGGAAGCCCGGTGGCAAAGGTCGTGATTCCAGACACGGACCATCCGCCTGCAATGCGCTGGCCCCAGCCCGAACTGAGCGAAGACGATAACCGTTCAAAGGGAAGCCGTACCTCGTAGCTTGCGACGAAGTTATTAGTTACGTTAAAGGCGCAGAGCGCGAGGCTGGCTTTGGGATCGAAGGGATTTACCCCTTCTTGAAGGCCCGAAGCGTCATCTTTGCACTTGCTGTATGTATAGCCGATCAGGTAGTTGCCATACGAGGTTGTCTGGCGGAGGCTCACCTGCAGTGAGTTGTACGCAGATTGCGCGATCGTAGCCTCGAACGGATTGTTGCCGAAGTTCGGTCCGAGAACCGTGTAAGTCGTATTCACCACGCATTGCGCCGGTCCCGCAGTTCCGCATTGGGCGGCGGGCACACCTTGGATGTTGGGTGTGGCGCTGGCCGGGTAGTTCGTTCCTGGAGGCAAGATGTATTGGCTGCCTTCGCCGCCGGGGCCGCACGCCGACCCTCCGGAAGTTAACGCGCCGTCGGCGATAAGGTCGAGGCACAGTTGCTGATTGCCGGGATTGGCCTCGCGCTCGGTGATCAGCTTGTGCCCCTGCGTGCCGACATAGCTGACGCTCAAAACAGTATTCGAGCCAAATTGACGTTGTAGGGAGAGTTCGTAATCTTCGGAGTATGGTGTGACGTTGCTTGTCTCATAAGCCAGCGCGCCGGAAATCGGTTCGACTCCTCCTATGCAGCCGGGGCCCACCTGCCAGCAAAACGAAGTGTCGGGATTCTTGGCGCTGACGTTCTTCGGAGGAAACGTGAACGGGAAATTCTGTCCTCGGAAGAAGCCAGTGGCGCGATCGTAGTATGGTGTTTCGAAAATCGGAGGCGCCGGATTCACGTAAAACAACCCGTAAGGCGCGTCGCCGATTTCCTGGAACTGAGTGAGATCTTCCACGGAAGTATAAAACATGCCAAAACCTGCGCGGATACTGGTCTTGCCCGGGCCGCCCGTCAATTTGGCGAGCACACCTGAATCCCAGCCGGGCGAATACGCGATGCCCAGGCGCGGCGAGAGATTATGATACTGGGTTGGAGCAAGTGTTCGCGCAACACCCGGATCTCCAGGCACGACCCAGCCGGTGGGCGCGCCCGGAAAGAGGATGGACTGCTCGCCGGGAACGAGCGTTTCAATCTTATTTCCGGTGTCGTACCAAGGCTGGATCATGTCCCAGCGCAAGCCATAGTTCAAGGTTAGGTTGGGAGTGACGCGCCAGCTATCCTGCGCGTAGAGGCCTGCGTACTTGGTCCGGGAGTCCAAGATCTGCTCGCTGGCTTGAATGAAGCTGTCGGGGGCGCCGATCAGGAAATCGGAAAAGTCGAGTCCGGTCTCGCCGCCGAAGAAGCCGAATGAGCCGTTCTCGCCGTAATAATTCCGGTCATTGATCTGGTCGTAGTGAAATTGGCCGCCGAACTTGATGCTGTGCGTGCCGATGATTTTCGTGAAGTTATCCTGGATCTGATACGTGTTGTTAAATTGGCGAGTGGTGTCCGAAGGCACGCCGATTGAGAATTGATTGAAGCTTATGTTTGGAACACCTTCGAGGCTGGGAGAAATTGCACCCAAGCCGCCCGGCATGCTGAAACCGCCGGGGAATCCGAGCGAGGTGAGCGACACGCCCAAGCCACCTTCGGGCGCGAACAATTGATTGGCGCTGCGAAGATAGCTGAGCCGTATCTCGTTCACCGCCGTTGAGCCGAAGGATTTTGTGTCGCTGATCATGGCAACTTGCCCGCGCGTAGCGTTGTCCGCGTTGAATCCTGGCACGCTCGCTCCTCCGTTCGGGTACGCGGCATCCAGATATGCGTCGTCAATATGGTAGTAACCCGAAATCATTCCCCAGTGAGTATTGAAATCAACACGCGCACCGCTTTTGTCGTCGCGAAGGCGGTTGTTCTGAGAGGAATTGGCATAGTTATAGTTTGGATTCGTAACATTCGGCACTGGTATGTAGGGAAGCAGTCCCACTGCCGCCGACGAGAACCCCGCTTTGGGAATAACGCCTCCGGCGAACACGCATCCAGTGTTCGGGTCGGCGGATGCGCAGCCGGCGAAATAATATGGTTCGTTTGGCTGGACGTTTTGACCCAGACGGGAGGAGAGAATTCCCGACCAGTTGGAACCCTGCACCGCGCCCGAGCCGGTATTACCGTTGGCGACGAATTGTTGGTAAGCGGAGTCCATCGCGGATAGTTGGTTGGAGGATAGGTCGTAATTGCCTGCGTTATCGAATGTCCCATCGGGCACGCTCGCCGTTTGAGTCTGGCCCTGAATCGTGCGCGTGCCTTGATAATCGAGGAAGAAGAAAACCTTATCGCGCTTGATGGGACCGCCAACTGTGCCGCCGAACTGGTTTTGGATGTACTTGGGAATTGTCTGAGCGAAGTAATTTCGAGCATTAAAGTCGGTGTTCCGATTGAATTCGAAGGCGTCGCCATGAATCTGATTGGTGCCGCTCTTGGTGACCACGTTGACCTGACCGCCGCTGTAGTTGCCGTACTCGGCGTCGAAATTATTGGTAATGATGCGGAATTCCTCGATCGAATCAAGGTTGGGGATCACGGCCGTGCCGTTGTTCTTGCCTTCGTTGACGTTGGCGCCGTTGAGCATGAAGCCGTTGGAGGCTTCGCGCTGGCCGTTGACAGACACGTTGCCAGAGCCGAGGGTCCCAGACACGGCTCGGTCGTTAAGACCCGCTGCCTGCGATGCGTATGCACCGGGAACGACGCCGGGCTGCAGTGAGAGGAGATCCACGAAACTGCGCCCATCGAGAGGCACCGCTTCGATCTTCTGGCTGTTGATCACCTCGCCCATCTGGGTGCTCTGCGTTTCCACCTGAACCGCGTTGCTGGTGACGGTCACCTTTTCGGAAATTTCGCCGACATCGAGTTTCACGTCGGCGCGGACCGCAGAGTTAGCGTCAATGTGGATTCCGTTCTTGGTGTAGCTCTTGAATCCCGTTTGGGAGACGACCAGGTCGTAGTCTCCGACGGCCAGATCGGGAAAGCTGTAGAATCCCGCGCCGTCAGTCTGCACAGTGGCTTGCACGCCAGTGGCGGTGTTGGTAGCCGTGACGGGGGCGCCCGGTACGACTGAGCCGCTGGGATCGGTAACGATGCCCGAAATGCTTCCCGTGATGCTGGCGAAGCAAACGGCCGCCGCGAACGTAAAGCCCGCGAGAAACACAAGAAAACGTCGAGAAGTACGCATTCCAGTTCCCCCAGTTAAAGTAAACGCGAAGGTTCAGGCCGCCCATACGCGAAGCGGTTCGCCTGCAATTTCAGCAGAATATGCCAGCGAAAATCTCCGAACCCCACCACCCCATAGGGAGTCTTACCGCACGGTCGGAAACCTGTCAACGGTAATGTTTAATAAAGTTTAATTATGGCCAGCCATTTCGCCGGATGCAGGACTATGATGCGACATGGTCGGAAGCTCGTGAATGAAAGCAGACGGACCGTTCGAGCGACCGAAAAAGAGTGGTAGAGTTCGCGGGAAATGGTTTCGCAGGAGGACCAGTGAAGACATCAGCATGGAGAAGGCTGTACGCAATAGTTTTCAGGCCGATTTCCGAGCGGCTCAGCGCGCGAAAGTTTGCAGCGCTGGCGTTGGGAGCGGCCGCCCTGGCGGCAGCCATCGTGGCTATTTCCGTGCTGCCCGCTCGCGGAGCGCGCAGGGCGCAGAACGAGGTGCAAGCTGAGGCGTCGTCGGATGACGCGGCGCTGCTCGACGGCTATCGTCACGTGGAGGTCGCGTCGGTTTCGGACGCGATCGAGCAGCTTTACGAACAGCGCGGCTACATGTCGCACCGCATGCGTCCGATATTTACTTCACGCTTTGCGGGATACGCCGTCACCGTGAAGTTGAAGAAAGACGAAGGCACCAAAGATCCTAATGCACTGGCAGGCATGCTGGCGGCCATCGACGGCGGCGGTCCGAACTCGGTCTACGTGATGGCCATTGAAGACGGCGCGGACATCGCTGGCATGGGAGGGTTGATGGGCACGGCGATGGCGGCGCGGGATTATTCGGGCGCGGTGATCGATGGCGGCGTGCGCGACACGGCCTATCTACAAAAAATCGGCTTTCCGGTGTTTGCCACCGGAATCGTGCCCTCGACTTCGGTGCATCATTACCGCTTCGCCGGCGCGAACGTCCCGGTGGTGTGCGATGGGGTGACCGTGAATGCGCGGGACATTATCGTTGCGGATCCGGATGGCGTAGTGGTGGTGCCGCGAGCGCATGCCAAGGAAGTGCTGGCCCTGGCGCAGGAAATGGATTTCAAGGAACACTCGATGTACGCCTACATCGAAAAACTGAAATCGATCGAAGAGGCCGTCAAGAAATTTGGCCGCTTATGAGATGTGGCGGGGCGTTCTATTAAAGTTTTAATAAAACACTTGAAACCGTCACGGCGGTTGTATATCAACGAGTGTTGGCAAATACCGAAAATGAACCGCTCCCGACGGGACTGCCTGACGGCATCTGTGACCATTTCTGACCAGCCACGAAGATTCACTGGTATAAGCGCGATTTTGTTTGCAGCGATTTGCGCCACGATGGGCGTCACTCAGGTGGTCGGGGCGCAGCAGACCGGCCCGGCGGCGCGCAGTTCACAGTCGTCCAGCGCCAGCGGTGAGCCCGCGTCTGCCAGCTGCGAAGTCAGTGACGTCACTCACGAAGGATTGCCGGCCACGCGCATGGCAAATCGTTGGGTGGAATTGATTTTTGTGCCTAAGCTCGGCGGGCGGTTGATGCAAGCGAAGTTTGCCGGACACTCCTATCTTTTCGAGAATCCGCAGCTCAAGGGCCAATACTTCCCGCCGCTCGAACTCGGCGCGCCCAGCCGCTGGTACAACTATGGCGGCGACAAAATCTGGCCGATGCCCGAGGGAACCGGAGATGCGCAGCACTGGCCTGGCCCGATTGCCGACGTGCTCGATGACGGGGACTATAAGCTCACCGTCATCTCGCGCGCGCCGCGCTGCATGGTGCGGATGGAGGGCCCGCCCGACGCGCGCACCGGTTTGCAATATTCGCGGGAAATTACGCTGGGCAGCGATTCGCCGGAAATTTCGTTTCACGCGGTGATGGAAAACATTTCGACGCATCCAATCGAATGGTCCGTGCAGTCGGTGACCCAGTACGACACCGCGGATGCGCACGCGACCGGAGATTACAATCACGACTTCTGGGCCTTTACGCCCGTGAATCCGCATAGCGCGTATCTTGATGGATTCCGCGTGCGTTCCGGACTGGCGGATGATCCTTCGTTTGACGTGACCGGAGGCCTTTTTCGGCTGCACTGGCTGTATCTGCAAAATGAAGTGTGGGTGGATTCACCGGGCGATTGGCTGGCAGTTGTGGATCGCGGGTCTGGTTACGCGATGATCGAACGATTTCACTACCAGCCCAGTGCCGAATATCCGGGCAAGGCCAGTGTGATCTTTTACAAGAATGGTCCGGCCGTGCAAATGAACGAACGAGGCTTGCCCGAGATCCGTGTCAACCCCGATGACGCACCGTATTACATGGAAGCCGAGCTGAATAGCCCGATGGCGAAAATGGCGCCAGGCGAGACGTACGCGATGGACACACAGTGGTATCCAACGCGCGCGGGGAAGGACTTTACCGGCGTTGCCGAGGCCGGACTGATTGCCGACTCGTTGCAGGCGGTGCGAAGGGCCGCGGGCGTGAGGCTGAGCGGGTCCTTTGGCGTGTTCTTTATGGGCAGCGTGACGGCGCACTTCATCGGCGCGGACGGTGAGGAACTCGGAACGCATCCGCTCGGCACGGCGAACCCCTCCGAGCCACTGAATCTGAACGAGGATGTGCGAGCGCCCGCCGCAACCGCGCGCGTAAGGATTACGATTGATGGACAGAATGGCAAAAGCCGCGGCGTTTTGAGTGAGGCGGCTGTGACGGGGAACTCTTAGCCAAATGAGACGGCTTGCGAATCAGCGGCAGCGAATATTTCCTTTATTGGCGGCCTGTGCGCTGCTGGTGGCAGCGGCCGGGAGTGTTCCGACGTCATATGCACAATCATCCGGGGCGGCGACGAACAAGGGCGTGATTTCGACCACGATGAACGTCACTCCCGAAGCGCTGCACGCGCCCGCGGGCGCGAACTGGCCCTCCTACAACGGCGACTACTCCGGGCGCCGCTACTCGAGCCTGCACCAGATCAATCGCGCCAACGCCAGCCAATTGCGTGCGCAATGGGTGTTTCACGTGCGGGATTCACGCGATCTTGAGGTCACCCCGATTGCCGTGGACGGCATTCTCTTCATCAGCGCGGCCAACGACGTGTATGCCGTGGACGCTCGCGCGGGCCGCACCATTTGGCATTATTCGCGGCCGGTCACCGAGGGACTGATTGACGACGCTTCGCAGCATCACAGCCGGGGCGTCGCTCTCTGGCATTCGCGCGTTTACATTCTCACCGACAATGCGCACCTGCTCTGTCTCGATGCTCGCTCCGGACATTTGCTGTGGGATGTGCCCTACGCCGAGGGAAATAAAAATTACGGCGCCACCAGTGCGCCGCTTGTGGTGCACGACAAAGTGCTGGTCGGCACATCTGGCGGGGATGACGGCGTGCGCGGGTTCGTCGCGGCCTTCGACGCGGATACGGGCAAAGAAATCTGGCGATTTTGGACCATACCCGCGCCGGGCGAGCCTGGCTCGGAAAGCTGGCCCGGAGAAATGTATAAGAATGGCGGCGGCACCACTTGGATGCCCGGAACGTACGATCGCGAATTGAACATTCTCTATTGGGGAACGAGCAATCCTTCGCCAGATTTCGACGGCGCCGTGCGCCCCGGCGATGATCTCTACACCGATTGCGTGCTGGCGCTCGATCCCGATACCGGAAAATTGAAGTGGCATTTCCAGTTCACTCCGCACGATCTCTTCGATTACGACGCCACAGAAACGCCCGTGCTGGTTAACGCGACCTACCATGGCGCACCGCGCAAGCTGTTGGTGGAGGCCAACCGCAATGGTTTCGTTTACATGCTCGACCGCACCGACGGAAAATTTTTGTCGGCCACGCGATTCGCCGAAAAATTGAATTGGGCGACGGGAATCGACGCCAGCGGGCGGCCCATCCGGAGCGGTGTAGCGCCTTCGGCCGATGGCACGCTGGTCTGTCCCGGCTTTGAAGGAGCCACGAATTGGTACGCGCCCTCCTACAATCCCGCGACGCACCTCCTGTATTTTCTTGGCGTGGAGGATTGCGTCACCTATTTCCTGAAACCTCAAGAATTCGAAGAAGGGCGCACTTATTACTCGACGGGAGTCAAGCATTCGACCGGCGTCAGCCCCGAGAGAATCCTGCTGGCCTACGACGTGACCACCGGAAAAATCGCGTGGCGCCATCCGCAGATCGGCACGGGGCATTCCTCGGGTGGCACGATGACCACGGCCGGCGGTGTCACGTTTTTTGGTGACGATGCCGAGTCCTTCGAAGCGGTGGATGCTCTCTCCGGCGCGCCTCTTTGGCATTTCCATACCGGGCAGATGATGCATGCTTCGCCGATGAGTTTTGCAATAAAGGGCAAGCAATATGTGGCGATTGCGTCGGGCGGCGACGTGTTCGCATTTGCATTGCCGTGATTCGCAGCGATTTGAGGTCACATCACTTATGAGGAGGAACTAACAATGATCAGCACGCCAGTTTCACGCAGGAATTTTGCAACTCGTTTCGCCGCATTTCTTTCCGGAATTGGAATCGCGGGCGCCATGAGCAAGCCGGTGTCGGCGGCCTCGCAGAAAGAGGTTCAAAAGCTGGGCTACGACGGAAAGTCAGCCCCCAAGGACTTCATCACGCCGGTGATTGTGTACGACGGCATCATCTATATCGCCGGGCAGGGCGCGCACTCTCACGATTCCTCGGACTTCCCGATGGACATCGAAACGCACGGAAAGAAAGTGATGGATAACGTCAAGACGGTGGTCGAGGCAGGCGGCGGGACCATGGACAGCATTCTGCAATTGACTGTTTATATGGCATCCATCGAGAGCTACGACGGCTTCAACAAAGTCTTCAAGACCTACTTCCCCAATGGCGGTCCGGCGCGCACCTGCATCGCCGTGGCGGCTTTGCCGGGGAATTCGCTGGTGGAAGTAAACTGCACCGCAGCCGTCGTCCGCAAGTAGCGCGGAAAAAAGGAGCTGGCCATGGCAATGCGAGCGAATCGCCGGACGTTTTTGGGAGGGCTGGGTGCGATGTTGGCTTCAGCATGGGGCGGTGTGAGGCTGCGTCCGGCGAGCGCTGCCCCCGTCCGCGCGCTGGAGCAGACGGAGAAAATTTCCGGGTTTGGTGCGACGGGCAATGTATATCAGGAGTTGGGCGTCACCACGGTGATCAACGGTCAAGGCACCATGACCACCCTGGGCGGATCGCTGATCCGGCCGGAAGTGGAAGCGGTGATGGCGCTTGGGACCAGGCACTTCGTCAGCATTGCCGATCTCGAACGAGCGGCTGGCGAACGCATCGCGCAGATGCTGAAACTGCCCGATGGCTATTCCGCGATGGTCACCTCCGGCGCGGCCGGCGCCATCCAATCTGGTCTCGCCGGATTGTTGACCGGAGACAACGAGCAATTCATTCAGCAGTTGCCGGACCTGACTGGACTTAAATCCGAAGTGATCATTCAGAAAGCGCACCGCAACCCGTTCGATCATCAACTGCGTGCCACGGGCATCAAGCTGGTGGTGATCGAAACTCGAGACGAGTTCCACAATGCCGTGGGCCCCAAGACGGCGATGATGCACTTTACGAATTTCGCCAATGCCGCCGGCGAAATCAAAGTCGAGGAATGGCTCAAGCTCGCCAAACAATATAACTTGCCGACGATGATCGACGCCGCTGCGGACACCCCGCCGGTCTCGCATTTATGGGACTACGCCAACATGGGTTACGACATGGTCACCTTCAGCGGCGGCAAAGCGATGCGCGGTCCGCAGTGCGCCGGTCTGCTGCTGGGCCGCAAGGAAATGGTGCACAACGCCCTGCTCAACAACAGTCCGTATGAAGACACGCTGGGCCGCGGACAAAAAGTCGGCAAAGAGGAGATCGTCGGCATGATCAAGGCGCTCGAACTCTATCTGGCCGAAGATCATGACGCGTTGACGAAAGAGTGGTGGGCGAGGCTCGACAAAATTTCCGCGGACGTCACCAAAGTTCCAGGCGTCAGCACCGCCTATTTCGTGCCGGACATCGCCAACCATGTGCCGCACGTGCAGATTAATTGGGACCCGCGTCGCGTCGCGTTGGCGCCTCAGGAAGCCGCGAGTTTGTTGCGAAAGGGGACGCCTTCGATTGTCGTCGAGACCAGTGATACTGGGCTGACCATGAACTCGTTCATGCTGCAGCCGGGCGAAGACGCCATCATCGGCTCGAAAATCGCCGAGTTGCTGCGCGCACATCCGGCTTAGCCGAAAGCGAAGTTCTGCCAGAGGTCGCGCGCGCGGCGCAGCATCGCCGGGCGCTTGCTCCTAGCCGACTATTTCTCGGGCATGCGCAGCTTCGAGCCTTTTTGCTCGAGCCACTTGTTGAATTGCTGGATCATCGGTGGGGTCCATCGTGAGTCGATCTGACC
>JBAVQT010000303.1:0-3254 GCA_049694295.1 Candidatus Acidiferrales bacterium | reverse complement strand
AACAATCCGGTGTTGATCGGCGAGCCGGGAGTGGGCAAGACGGCGATCGTGGAAGGGCTGGCGCAGCGAATTGCGGACGGAGACGTGCCGCCGTTCCTCGCCGACAAGCGAATTCTGTCGTTGGATCTTTCCTTGATCGTCGCGGGCACCAAGTATCGCGGGCAGTTCGAGGAACGGCTGAAGACCATCATGAAGGAATTGATGGAGAGCCAGAACGCGATCGTGTTCATTGACGAGCTGCACACCCTGGTGGGCGCGGGCTCGGCCGAAGGTTCGCTGGACGCGGCAAACATCCTGAAGCCGGCGCTAAGCCGCGGCGAAATTCAGTGCATCGGCGCGACCACTCCCGGCGAGTACCGCAAGTCGGTGGAGAAAGATCGCTCGCTCGAGCGGCGCTTTCAGGCCGTGAAGGTCTCCGCTCCCAACGAAGAGGAAGCCATTCGCGTGCTGCAGGGCGTGCGCGACCGCTACGAAAAATTTCACGCGGTCAGCTACACCGAAGATGCCATTCGCTATTCCGTCTATCTTTCGAACCGCTATATTCCCGATCGTTTCCTGCCCGACAAAGCCATCGATCTTCTCGATGAATCCGGTTCGCGCGTGAAGCTGCGCCAGGCGATGCTGCCCGACGAGCTCTCCGAAGTGCAGAAGCGCGTGAAATTCATAACCCACCGCATGGAGACCGCGATCGCGAATCACGAATTCGAAAAGGCGCGGTTTTACTCGGAAGAAGAGCGCAAGGAAAAGGAACATCAGCGGACGCTGCGTGAAAAGTTGAAGATAGACGAATCTTCCACCGGCGTGGTCACCCGCGAAGACATCGAAGAAGTGGTGGCGCGCTGGACCGGCATCGCGGTGACCTCGATTAAGGAAGACGAGCAGCAGAAGCTGCTGCGCATTGAAGAGGAGTTGCACCGCCGCGTCATCAGCCAGGACAAAGCCATCACGGCGCTGGCGCGTGCCATCCGCCGCAGCCGTGCGGGGCTCAAGGCGCCGGGCCGTCCGGTGGGATGCTTCCTGTTTCTTGGTCCCACGGGCGTGGGCAAGACCGAAGTCGCACGTCGGCTCGCCGAATTTCTCTTCGGCAGTGAAAAATCTCTAATTCGTTTCGACATGTCCGAATACATGGAGAAGCACTCCGTATCCAAGCTGATCGGCGCGCCTCCGGGATATGTCGGTTATGAAGAGGGCGGCCAGCTCACCGAGCGCGTCCGCCGCACGCCGTACTCCGTGATTCTGCTCGACGAAATCGAGAAGGCGCATCCGGATGTCTACAACATCCTGCTGCAAGTGTTCGAGGACGGGCAGTTGACCGACGGGATCGGTAACGCAGTGGATTTCCGCAATACGATTATCATCCTGACGTCCAATATCGGCGCGCGCCTGCTGCAGAAGACGAGCGGGCTGGGTTTCCAGTCCCTCGAGAGCGAGGCGGCGCTGAAGTCGCAGGACGACATGGTGATGGTCGAGGTCAAGCGGGTGTTCAATCCTGAATTTCTGAACCGCCTGGACGAAGTGATTCTGTTCAACTCGCTGACCGATGAAGACCTGCTGCTGATTATTGACTTGCTGGTGGGACAGATCAACGAAACGCTGGTGCATCGCCAGGTGCAGATCGCTCTGACACCCGAGGCGCGCCAATGGATTCTTGAGAAAACCTGCAGCGATAGAAATTATGGCGCGCGGCCGCTCCGGCGCGCGTTGCAAAAGTACGTCGAAGACCCACTGTCGGAAGCCCTCATTCAGGGCGGATTGCAAAGGCCGGCGACGCTCGAGATTTATCTCTCGAGCGACGGCCTGGCCTTCCGTCCTGTCGCGGAAGCAACCCCGGTGGCCCACTAGGAATCCTACACGCGCGAGCTGGACGGGAGCGGTCCGGCGGGGGAGCATAAAATTTTGGGCGGGGGAATGCGGCCTTGAATACATCTGTGGCCGCTCACAGCAAAATTCTTTTGCGCCTTCTACAAATGCTCGCCGGGGTGTCTTTACTGCTGGTGGGTTTTCCGCAAATCATTTGCGCTCAGCAATCGTCTGAATCCGCCGGGCCCCAGTACATCATTCAGCGCATTGAATTCGATGGAAACCGCCGCATTGCCAATGGAACGCTGCAAGCGCGGATTTTTTCGCGCGCCGGCGATCCCTACAACGAAGAAGCGCTGCGCCGCGATTTTCAGGCCTTGTGGAACACCCAATTTTTCGAGGATGTCCGCCTGGAAGTCGAAGACAGTCCCGATACGCCCAACGCCAAGATCATCGTGTTCCATCTTCAAGAACGGCCCATCATTCGGCGCATCGAATACAAGGGCAACAAATCCATCACCGAATCCGACATTCTCGATGCCTTCAAGGATAAGAAGGTCGGGCTGTCGGTGGAAAGCCAGTTCGATCCGACCAAGATCAAGCGCGCCGAAGTGGTGCTCAAGGAACTGCTCGCCGCCCACGGGCATCAGTTCGCCATCGTCAAGCCCACCTACGAGCGGATCGCGTCGGCCAACGCCGTCAAGCTGGTGTTCAATATAACGGAAGGACCGAAGGTGAAGGTCGGCGAGATCACCATCACGGGCAACACCGCGTTTTCATCCCGCAAGATCATTCGCTCCATGAAGAACGATCGCCCCTACTCGATCCCGCTTTATTTCGCCGAGGTTCCGGTGATGAATAAGACGTTCGACCGCGACAAGTTGAACGAGGATATTGAAGCGGGTATTCACGCTCTCTACCAGGACCACGGATATTTCAAGGTCACGATCAGCGATCCGGTCCTCAAAACGGTTGACGAGAACAAGTCGGGCATTCCCGGCCCCTGGCCCATCATAGGCGCGAAGCACGGCAAGCGAACCGACATTACGATTGCCATCCAGGAAGGCGAGCAGTACCGCATGGGCAAGATCTCCTTCCGCAGCGCGGACCCCGAGCAGGGCCTGGTGTTCCGGCCCGACGTGCTGGCCCGGATATTCCCGCTTAAGGAAGGCGACATTTTCTCGGCGGCGAAGATTCGCAAGGCTCTGGACAATTATAAGAAGCTGTACGGCGAGTTCGGCTACATCGATTTCGTGGCCGAGCCGGACACGGATGTGGACGACACGAAAAAGATCGTCAACCTGACCATGGTTCTGGACCAGAATAAGCAGTTCTTCGTGCGGCGCATCGAGTTCACCGGCAACACCACCACGCGCGACAAAGTGATCCGCCGCGAGATTCTTCTCGATGAAGGCTCGGTCTACAACAACCGCTTGTGGGAAATCAGTATTCTC
>JBAVQT010000302.1:0-9470 GCA_049694295.1 Candidatus Acidiferrales bacterium | reverse complement strand
CGTCCTTGGATTTCATTGCGGTGAAGACGTCCCGGATGAGCAGCTTAAGGCCATCGGGTGAGGCGGGATATGCGGCCGGTGACATATATGCGGCGGAGGAATCCTGGGCGGAAATCATGAAGGGCGTTGCAAGGATTAGGACTGCGACGACGATCGGTTTGAGAAATGGTAACGAGGGCATGGGGCTCCTGTAAGGCGGCATGAGCTCAGAATTTACACCATCGTAGTTCAAATCTATAGCTCTGTGCGTTTGCAATCAGGTTGACCGCGCTGGTGAGTTCTGGCGATTGTTCCTCGAACGGAGAACCGTTCAACACATTTATTGAAAACTGCTTGCCAACAAATCGGTCAACAATCGGCCCAGATAGATTGTGATTTACATCGAATAGAGCGAGTCCCGCAGCGGTTTCATATTCACTGGCGATTGTCCGAATGAGTTTTCTCTCTTCCGCCTTTGAAAGCGCATTCTCGTGGTATTGAACAAGCACTTTTTCGTCCGGTGTGAACTGACGCGTTTCCGTTCCGAGCCCTGCCGGAGTGGTTAGTCGTTGGCTGCGCCGTGCTGGTTTGCGTGGCTATAGCCGGACGCCGCGCGGTCAGTGGCACCTTTAGTTAACAGTTTGCGTGCCCATTTCTGTAGTATGTGGGCCGAAGTTACCACCTTTGGACCGGAGCTAACAGGCCGCAACGAACGCCAGCACCCATGGACTCGCGTGATGCGCGACCCCCGAAGCGAATGGCGGGTTACAGGGCACTTTTAATCTCTCAAAATGGTCGCTGATGCTACTTTGTGACGATTCCCGTAGGTGAAATATTCCCATATTGCTTCGTGTCACGCCGGGAGCGAAATCGGCCGCGCTGTGGATCTGGAGGCCATGCCGTTATACGTGCGCGCGGGCGCCATGCTGCCGTTCGGGCCGGTGAAGCAATATACGGGCGAGCACGCGGACGCGCCGCTCTCCATCTCGGTCTATCCCGGCGCCGACGGGGTCGTTTCTGCTTTACGACGATGATGGAATCTCGCTAAATTACCGCCGCGGCGAATGGATGGGCATTCAATTGATGTGACGCGACGCCCAGCGCACTTTGGCGTTGGAATTTGCAAAAGGTTCGCGAATGATGGCTCCGCTGCGGCGCTCGATGGAATTGAAAGTCGGTGAGACCGTTCGAACATTTGTTTTCGGCGGCCAGCGCATGGAAGTCCGCATCTGACGTCGCCGGATGACGGCGCGGAGTGCTTTGCCCAGCTTCGCGGGTGCGACCCGCGAAATTGTTCAGGGGAGGAAAGAATGGACCGCAGGAAATTCTTGCAGAATTTGGCCGTGACTTCCGCCGCTTACGGTTACCTCTCGCCAGTTTCAAATAACACAAGCGGGGCCGAGTTCCCAGAGCCCGCCGGCCAAAACTCGAGCGGAACGGCTAGCCCGGACGTCCAGGGCTACACACTGGTTTCGCAATTTCAGCACGGTTCGGCTGAGTGGAAAGTGTACGAGGATCTTCGGACGCGCGACGGCTCGCTGGTTTACGTTTCCTCAGCCGGCATGAGCCGCGTGCTGGCGAAAACTGTGGAAGCAACTTTTCCCGAGTCCGAGCCGCCCTACCTCGGCCTGGCGCTCAAGGATATCGGAATGGCCGACGCGGATTTGCTGGCCGAACGCCTTCTCGAGCACGGCGGAGATCCGGATCCGGAGCGCGTGAAGGCGGCCGCGCCGCCGGTCGGTTCCCTGGCCGATACCAACGCGCAATGGGGCCGCATGCCCTGGAATACGTTCGTAGGCACCAAGGAGTGCAGTGACACCATGCCGGTCTTTGCCAGTGGGAATACGCGCACCTATCATCCGGGCCAATATTTTCCGGAGCTCAACGCGCGTCCTCCGTTAAAGCGATTCGAGGGTCTACTAGGTGGCTGGATGCCGGCTGTCAGGAAAGTCATGCCCGTTGCAGATGGGGCGTACATCGAAGTAATCGTGTTCGGCGACGTGCAGGCGCACGACAGGTTTATCGTTCAGACCTGGCATCGAACCGCGCGAATCGAGAGCGGTAAAGTCACCAAGGTCGTGTACGGATATAGCTATCCGGATTTTCCGCCGCGCCGCGAAGCTCCTCCGGCAGAGGATTTCTACCGCGGTCTCCTGATCTTCGCGGATTATTGGGACCAGCAGCTGCGCGATTGCGCGAATGTCGCGCTGCCCGACGGTGCCTGGGCCGACATGACCCGCCATTGCTTCGCGCGCGAATTAGTGGTCCGGCCGGGAGGCGTCTATCCGAAATACGGCGCCGTGGATCGCGATTATTACGGATCGGAGTACGACGGCTTTCAGGATATTTTCACCAGCGCCCTCTACACAAATCTGGAATGGGGCCGCTTCGAGACCGCCCGCGCAATCCTGGACAATTATCTTACCGATTTTACCGACGCCAAAGGCATGATCAACATGCGTGGACCGGAGACCGCGCAGTTTGGAATGACGCTTTCCTTGCTGGCGCGCTATTTTCAATACACCGGTGACAGCACTCTGCCGTCAAAGCACCGTTCGAAGATCGAAGCTACCGCCTCGATGTTGATCGCCATGCATGACGAAAGTCTGCGCTTGCCGCACGACGATCCTGGCTACGGCATCATTCACGGCTGGAGCGAATCGGATTCGTGCCTGCATCCCGCGCCGATGACGTGGTGGTTGCCATATTATGCCAACAATGCCTTTGCCGCGCGCGGACTCAAGGACATCAGCCGGGTATGGCCCGCAATGGTCGGAGCCACGGGGCCGGGCGGCGCGCAAGGCTCGGCCGACGATTGGGCGAAGCGCGGCAAGATTCTGCAGGACACCGTGGCCGCAAGCCTGCGCAAAAACATCCGTCACGATATGGCGCCGCCGTACGTCGGCCCTTTTCCCGGGACCAAACTTACGTTCCGCGAGTCGTTGCAAAAGGAGCATCCCAGTCCGCAGGGTTGGGCGCACCGGGCGTACACGGAATTGCTGCAGGCGGACATGCTGCCTCCGGAATTGGCGGCCATCGTGATCGACTGCATGCGCGCCTACGGCGGCACGACCCTCGGCATCGTCGCAAACATCGAACCGCCGCATGCTGAGGGTAGCGACATTCTCGGCTTCATTTCTTACGGTTACGCACAAATGTTGCTGCGGCTGGATCGCGTCGAGGAATTTCTGCTTTTCCTTTATGCGCATCGCTACCACGATCACACACGCGGGAGCTGGACGGCGGGAGAAGTGGCCGGAATCGAAGGCGACACCACTCTCTTTTGCATTCCCGCCCAGCAAACCATCCCGCTCCTGGTGCGGTGGATGCTGCTGCTCGAGAATTCCGACGAAGAGATCCTGTATTTCGCCAAAGGCGTGCCGCGGGAGTGGCTCGCCTCCGGGAAGGAAATTCGCATCACGCAAGCTCCGACGCGTTGGGGAAGAGTGAATTTCAAAATGGCCGCGAATCCCGAAACGAAGACGCTGACCGCTGCAGTCGAATTGGCGCGCGGCGCTTCGCCAAAAGAAATTCAGGTCAAGGTGCGCCTTCCGGCGCACAGCGCGATCCAAACCGTGAGCGTGAACGGACGGCCCGCAACGGTGAGCGGCCCCCAAAAAGACACGCTTGCGATTCCGACTCGCGGCGAAAAGCACTTCGAGATTTTCGGACAGTACAGTTGAGCCGGCCGCCGCAAGGAACGAGCCGCAAAGAGTACGAGCAGCATGCGAGGCGCGGCGCTCCCTTGCCGAAATGGCGGGGGTGTGCCAGATTTCTTGGCATGAAGATTCGGCGCCCCGCTCTCGTTTTGGGTGGTCTTGCGTTTCTGTGCGCGAGTATCGTGCCAGCCGCGCAGACGCCGCAGAAAGTGGTCCCGGATGTTTCCACAGCGGCGCGGCAGGGCCTTGCTTTGGCCGGGAAGGGCCGCTGCACGGAAGCTCTGCCGGCTCTCACGCGCGCCCTGCCGCACATTGCCGACAAAGATTTGAAATTACAGGCGGCGTACGCCACCGCGCGTTGCGCGATGAGTCTCAACCAGTTGGATACTGCCGTGGAAGCGCTGCTGCTCATGAACCGCGAGTATCCACGCGATCCCAAAGTGCTTTACGTTACCACCCATTACTTTTCCGAGATTGCCTCCCGAGCTTCGCAGCGCCTCGCGGCCATCGCGCCCAACTCCGTCGAAGCGCACGAACTCGAAGCCGAGGCGTTCGAATCACAAGGCAAGTGGGACGAAGCTGCCGCTGAGTACAACAAACTGCTCGAGAAAAATCCCCGCCTGCCCGAAATCCACTACCGCCTCGGACGTCTCGATCTGTCGCGGCCGGCGGGTGACTCCTCGCCCGATGACGCCAAACGGGAATTCGAAGCCGAACTGCAAATCGATCCGGCAAATGCGGCGGCGGAATTCATGCTCGGCGATATCGCACGGCAGGCGCAGCAGTGGGACGACGCGGCTGGTCACTTTTTGAATGCCACGAAGCTCGACGCCGGATTCGCGGAGGCGTACCTGGGTCTCGGTTTGTCGCTCAACGCCCTGCGGAGGTATTCGGACGCCGTCGCGCCGCTGGAAAAATACGTGAAAATGGAGCCGGAAGATCCGGCGGGACATTATCAATTGTCGATCGCTTACGCGCGCCTGGGCCGCAAAGAAGATGCGGCGCGGGAAATGGCGCGGCAGCGCGCGATCGAACAACCATCGCAAGCGCCGCCACAATAGGCGCCGCGGGCGGCTCCGCTGGAATCTTCGGCAAGTCTTGGCGCGCAGGCCACGCGCCGCGCGATCCTCAATTTCTCATTTCCACTTGCCTTCGCCTTCCACGATGGTGATGTAGCGATCGAGCGGAAGATCCGTAAAATGCTCGGTCGCGCCGCTTGGCTGTGGCCAGCGCACCTCGAGCGTTTCGATTTTGGTTCGCGCTCCGATGCCCAGCACGATTCGTGGATCGTGTGCGGCGATATAGCTGCCGCCGCCCACTTTGAAGCGATGCCGCGCCAGATCGCCGGCGCGCCATGAGATTTTCGCGCCGACCGCGTCAATGTTGGCTTTGCGGCCGATCAGGCGCACTCCCAGCCAGTGATTGCGTTTCCCGATGTTGTTGCGCAAGAGAATCGGCGCGCCGTCGTTTACGCCCACGAGAACGTCCACACCGCCGTCGTTGTCGAAATCTCCGAGCGCCAGGCCGCGGCCCGCGATAGGCTGTGAGAAAACAGGCCCGCTGGCGGCGCTGATGTCGTCAAAATGCTGCCCGCTGTTTCGGAAGAGGCGCATCGGCTCGAGATACCGCACGTCCTCCATCCGTGTGCCCACGGTGATGTCCGGATGGCCGTCGCATACGATCAGGTCCACGTTACCGTCGTTGTCGTAGTCGAAAAATTTCAAACCCCAGCCGCTCAGCAACCGGCTGGCCGAAGCAATCCCGTTCTGAAGAGCCAGGTCCGTGAAAGTCTCGTCGCCATTATTGTGATAGAGCGAAAACATCTCGTGATCGATGTTGGCGACGAACAGGTCGGCCCATCCGTCCTGATCGTAGTCGGCCGAATCCACGCCCATGCCGGAGCGCGCCCGGCCGAATGTGTTGTAACCGACTCCCGCTAGCAGGCCGATCTCTTCGAACTTCCCCTTGCCGCGGTTTGCAAAAAGAAAATTCGCAACGCCGTCGTTGCCCACGAACAGATCCATCCAGCCATCGTTGTTGATGT
This sequence comes from Candidatus Acidiferrales bacterium, assembly GCA_049694295.1. Classification (GTDB taxonomy): domain Bacteria; phylum Acidobacteriota; class Terriglobia; order Acidiferrales; family UBA7541; genus Palsa-295. The sequence goes on along the minus strand of JBAVQT010000302.1, from coordinate 3,788 downwards.
CCGTCGCGACCACGCCCCATGCTTTTCCGAGCGCACCGCCGATTCCCGATTCCTTGCTGACGTCGCTGAATGTGCCGTCTCCATTGTTATGAAAGAGACGGCAGGGAAGCGGATCATACACACTGGGCCTGCAATACCAGCGCTCTCCCGTGGCGGAATTTCCGCAGAATTTATTTTTGGCTTTGTCGAAATCGCCAAAGCGGCAGACGAAGAGATCCAGGCGGCCATCATTGTCGTAGTCAAACCAGACCGCGCTGGTGGCCCAGCCGGGCGCGGCCACGCCGGCCTTTTCGGTGACGTCGGTGAAAGTGCCGTCGCCATTATTGTGGTACAGGATGCTGCGCGCGTATTGCGTGACGTAGAGATCGGGAAACCCATCGGCGTCGTAATCGCCGACGGCCACGCCCATGCCGTAGGCGGTTCCCGGCACCCCGGCTTTTTCGGTGACGTCGGTGAAGGTGCCGTCGCGATTGTTGCGGTAGAGCGCGTTGCGCAGCGGCGCGGGCGGCGTGTAGAAATCGCACGGGCCGCTGTTGACAAGATAGATGTCCATCCAGCCGTCGTTGTCGTAGTCGAGAAATCCGCAACCGCCTCCCAAAGTCTCGGGCAAGTACATTTCAGGCGAGAGTCCGCCAACGTGTCTCCAGAAGATTCCGCTCGCCGTCGGCAATACCTCTTCGAACGGCGGAACAAGCTCCGCCGCACTGTCGCGAAGCATCGACTCGGCCAGGACACTTCGGGGCGCGAGCGCCCCGCCTAGGCCGGCGCAGCCCAGGAGTCGCAGGATTTGCCTTCGCGTCACGCGGCTGCCGGGCCTGTCTTCGCGCAATCCACGCCGCATGCTGGAATTCCTTTGGGCCTCGCCAGTCGAAGATGTTGCGCGGGCCGTTGCAACGCTGATGTATGCTGACACCGTTGTAAATGTTTTCGGTTCTTCTGGCGAGTCCTTTTCTCTTATAAATGTTTCCGAAGATTTCGAGGCGCGAATTTGTGAAGACGTTGGGCGCCGCGCTGGCGGCGTCCCGGACCTCGCCGGCAGCCGGGGGCCGGATGATCCCGCGCGAAGCCGGCTCTTCTTCGGTCGCCTTTGTCGATGTGGCCCGCTCTGCCGGAATATCCTTCATTCATGACAGAGCGGCATCGGCTGAGAAATACTTGATCGAAACCATGGGCGCAGGCTGCGGATGGATCGATTACGACCAGAACGGCCTCTTCGACTTGTACCTGGTCAACAGCGCTGCTACCCGCGTGTACGCTCCGGCGGCGCCGTTGCGTTCCGCACTCTATCGAAACAACGGTGACGGTTCCTTCACCGACGTGACTTCCCGCGCGGGCGTTGACGCCGAGGGCCTGTTTGGCATGGGAGTAGCCGTCGGAGATTATGACAACGATGGCTTTCCCGACCTGTTCGTGCTCGGTTACGGTCGCTGCATCCTTTACCACAACAACGGCGACGGCACCTTCTCGGACGTGACCGCCCACGCGGGCGTTTCCAACTCTGGACGCTGGGCCTCCAGCGCGGCGTGGTTCGATTATGACAACGACGGCCACCTGGATCTGGTCATCGCCAACTATGTGGATTGGTCGCCCGACAACAATTTTTGGTGCGGCGAGCACCAGCCCGGCTTTCGCAGCTACTGCCATCCCGACGACTACCACGGGCAGCCGCCCACGCTGCTCCATAACGACGGAGACGGCACGTTTACAGACGTCAGCCGCGCTTCCGGCGTCGGGCTGAAGCCTGGCAACGGCCTCGGAATTGTCACCTTCGACTACGACAACGACGGCTGGCAGGACATCTTTGTCGCCAACGACTCGATGCCGAACTTTCTTTTCCACAACAATCGGGACGGCACATTTACGGAGGTCGGCTATCTCGCGGGAGTGGCGGTAAGCATGGACGGAGCCGCGGAAGCGGGGATGGGTACGGACGCCGCGGATGTCACCGGCAGTGGGCGCATGGATTTGGTGGTCACGCACCTGGATTTGCAGCTCGCGCGGCTGTATCAAAATCTCGGCGACGGGACATTTGATGATGCCACGCTTCGCTCGAAGCTGGCATATTCGACCTTTCATTCCAGCGGATTCGGCGTCCGATTTCTGGATTACGACAACGACGGTGCGCGCGATCTTTTCATCGCCAACGGCCATGTGCTCGACAACATTGGGCGCTTTCGGTCGGAAATTCGCTACGCCGAGCCGAAGCAGATGTTTCGAAATGTCGGCGGAGGTGTATTCGAAGAAGTGAGCGACCGGTTAGGACCCGATTTTCAGCTTCCCCGCGTCAGCCGGGGCGCGGCGGTCTGCGATTTCGACAACGATGGCGATCTCGACATCCTCGTGAGTAACAGCGGCGAAGCGCCGCAACTTTTCCGCAACGACGGCGGAAACGCCAACCGCTGGCTGGAGCTCCTTCTGATCGGCTCAAAATCCAATCGCGATGGAGTAGGTGCGCGCGTGAAGCTGGTGTCCGGCAGCTTGACCCTCTATGACCAGCGGAAGGGCGGTATGAGCTACCAGTCGGCGCAAGACCCGCGGCTCCACTTTGGCTTGAAAGAAAACTCGATAGTGGAAAGTCTCGAGATTCAGTGGCCGAGCGGAACACTGACCAGGCTCGAAAAAATCCCGGCCAATCGGATAATCGCGGTCCAGGAAGGACGCGGAATCGTTCCCCGGCCCTTTCCACGAGTTGCCCCCCGCTGACGCTTTCGCGCGAAAGCAACCGGCGCGGAACCTACTGCACTCCCGCTGCGATCGAGCTTCCAATTCTGTCCGGGGATGCTTCCCGAACCTTTTTCTGCTGCTGTTCGTTCAACTGCGCGAGCACGGCCAGCATTTGCGCCGCCTGCGCCGCGTCGCCGCGCCGCCGGTAAGCCACCGCCAATTGCGAATAGACCGCGGGATTGCCTGGGTCCAGCGCGCGTGCGCGTTCGAAGTGCGCCACCGCGCCGTCCAGCTGGCCGGAAAGCAGATTGACCTTCCCGAGTGCGAGCTGCGATCGCGCGTAATTTCCCCGCTCCGTCACGGACTTCTCCAGTGCCGCGGCAGCCTCGTCGAATCCCGGCGCGCCCGGTTGTGCGCCTGCCCGCAGCAGCGACTCGCCAAGAATCGTCAAGAGCAGGTAATTCCCGAAGCCCGCACGGATGCCTTCTCGAGCGGACGCCATGGCGGACGGTACGTCTCCCATCATGAGCGCGCGCTGGCTTATCGCTAGATAAGCAATTCCGGTGCCCGGCGCCAGGGCGGCCGCGCGATTCAAGTCTTCGCCGGCGAGATCCATCTGGTCCAGCGACGAATCGAACACCCCCCGCTCATAGTAGAGCCGCGCCGACGCAGGCAGATTTTTCAACCCAAGATTCACGATTCGCAGTCCGAGTGCATCCCTGTGGTGATCGGCGCACGCGTCGGCCACGAATACATAAAATTTCTCGCTCTTCGGTTCCAGTCGGGCGCCCTGCTCGGCCGCCAACCAGGCTTCCTGTTCGTTTCCATCGCCGATCTGGGCCTGAGCGAGCAGACTATAGACATCCGCGGTAGCGCTGCCCGCGCTCACCATCTCGCGCAAGAGAGGCATCGCCCGCGTTTGGTCGCCCGTCGCCACGTAGCAAAGGGCGAGGTTGAACTCTGCTGCATACTCGTCACGGACGCGTCCTCTGGCAGCCAAAAAATGCGGGATCGCCTGAAGAAATTGGCCGTGGCGCGTGAACTGGATTCCGGTCTGCAACTCCGCCTCCGCCACGGGAGACCAAACTCCTGGATTTGTCGTTTCCTGCTGCGCCGTTTCATGC
>JBAVQT010000301.1:0-4657 GCA_049694295.1 Candidatus Acidiferrales bacterium | reverse complement strand
CGCCGCCGTTGACGTTCACTTTTTCGGGATCGAGCCGCAACTCGCGAGTCACCGCGATCGCCGCCACCGCAAACGCCTCGTTCAACTCGTAGAGGTCCACATCCTTGTCGCGGTCCCAGCCAGTTTTTGCCAGCAGCTTCTCCACTGCCTCCACCGGCGCCATCATCACCCACTTCGGCTCGACTCCGCCCACCGACTGCGCCACGATTCGCGCCATCGGCCGCTTCCCCAGCCGCGCCGCGTTGGCCTCCGACGTCACCACCACCGCCGCAGCGCCATCGTTTGTTCCCGGCGCATTCCCCGCCGTCACCGTGCCGTCTTTCTTGAACGCCGGCTTCAGCTTCGCGAGCGCTTCCATCGAAGTGTCTTCGCGCGGCGATTCGTCCGTCTTGATCACCAGCGGCGCGCCTTTTTTCTGCGGTATCTCCACCGGTACGATCTGCTCGCCGACAAAACACGATTTCATCGCGTGCACCGCCCTGCGATGGCTCTCCACCGCAAACTGGTCCTGCATCTCGCGCGTGATTCCATATTTCTCCGCCACCAGCTCTCCGGTGACGCCCATGTGAAAATTTTCAAACGCGTCCCACAATCCGTCGTGGACCATCGCGTCAATCATTTCCTGATTCCCCAGCCGGTAACCCGTCCGCGCGCCCTTCAGCAGATACGGCGCGTTCGACATGCTCTCCATCCCGCCCGCCACTACCATTTCCGAGTTTCCGGTCTGCACCGCCTGCGCCGCCAAGCCCACTGCCTTCAATCCCGATCCGCACACCTTATTGATCGTCATGGCCGCCACGCGCGCGTCCAACCCGCCCCGCAAAGCCGCCTGCCGCGCAGGATTCTGCCCCAGCCCCGCCTGCACCACGTTTCCCATGATCACTTCATCCACCGCAGCCGGCTCCACGCCCGCGCGCCGCACCGCCTCCGCCACTGCCTTCGCGCCCAGTTCCGTCGCGCTCAGCGGCGAAAGCCCCCCCAAAAATTTCCCGATTGGCAATCGCACCGCGCTCAAAATCACAGCCTGATCCATAGCGTCCCTCGCAAATCAATTTGAAATTCCAGCATACGCGCGCGCTTTTTCGCGGTCAAACCGGATGGGGTGGACAGATTTGGAGTAAATCAGGCTCTCGAAACAGGCGAGCTGCGCGCCCGTCAAAAAAGCGTAGCAATTCTGCGTGGAGTTGGAATACCTGCTAGGGCTTGGCGTTTGCCTGGGAAGGCGCCTGTGTGGAGGCCTGTGCGGAAACCTGCGCCGCACCCACCGGCTCCGCCGGAATTGCAGCCTCGGCCGTAATCGCATTCGGGGCAAGCGTCGCCTGCGCTTGCGTCGTCACCGGCCCCGCCACTTGCACTGGCGCCTGGGCCGCCACAGCGGGCACTGGCTTCAATGCGGGCTGGAATTCCGCGGGACTCGCCGCTTGGGAAGTCGGAATCCTCAGCACGGTATCTCCGTGCACCGTTGCCAGAAAATGTTTCCCTGACGCTTTGATCGCCGGATCGCCCTTCCGAAAATCCGACGTCAGGTACGGATACCCATCAAAATTTTTCGCGCGATACGTTCCCGGCAACTGCTTCAACGCAAACGTTACCGGCACGCGCTCGCCGCTCACCGACACAATGTCCTGCATGAACCACGCCACTTGTCCCGATTCTCCGCTCGGATCGGCGAGCTTCATGCCCATCACGCGCGCTCGCGCCGGCGACCCGTGCACGATCACAGCGACTCCGTTGACCACCAGGTCCTCTGCCGCCGTCATCTCCACGACCGCGCCTTCCTGCATCCCGTCGGGCCACAAATTTCCCGCCAGCTCCACCGCGATCGGAGTTCCGTCCTTGATCTTCACCTTCACGCTCTGCGCCGCAACCGGCCCGGAGGTTTCGTTGACCACCGGCGCCTCCAGCATCGCCAGGATGATCTTGTCTTGCACGCCCATTTCTTTCAGCCTGAGCACCGTCGCAGGAGAGGTATCGAAATCGCACCGCGTATTTCGAATTTTGTCCTCGATAGCATTCGGCTCCACGCGCCGCCCCAGCATTTTCAGCACATCGTCATTGGTGAGCACGCCCTCGAGCGCCTTGGCATGCGCCGGATTCGCGGCCAGATTCGCCGCGGAATTCGCCGCGGCCTTCCTTTCCGGCTCCGTCATCCCAAAACTAAACGTCTGGTGCGGCGGCGGAGGCTCCGGCGAGAGATCGAAATCGCGCACCCAACCGACTTTGCCGTCCTGCGTGCGGACCTGCGTGTAGCCAGTATCCAGGTGGTTCAGCATCTCCACCTTCTCGCCGCAACGCAGCTTTCCGGCCTCTTCGAAATTGCTCGTGGTCCGGTAGATCAGCAGGTAGGAGTCGTAAGTGCCGCACTGCGCGTATGCGTTCGCGGGCGCGTTCCCAGCCGCATGCAGGGGCGCCATCGCGCCAGCCAGAAAAAACGCCATGGTGACTATTGGTGCTTTCATCTTCAACCCCAAGTCTTCGGCTGCCCTCGAAATCCCCAAGCGCCGAATCGCCTAAAAATTCCCAAAAAGTTATTCCGGCCAAATCCGAAGAAACCGCCACCCCAAATTGAAATCCGCAGACTCAGAGAATTAACCGATATTTTCCAGATTCTCCAATCCCCCGCCAATAGTACTTTCCGTCAGGCTGTTCGGCAGTCCTAAGGCCGTCCGCTCCGCCAGTTCGCGCGACGCTCAGCGCTTTCCTCCCGCCTTTCCGTCGCCGTCAAATTCCGCTACGATGGTTTCTGTCCCATGACGTCGCCCTCCTCGCCGAAAGAATCCTTCGCGCTCAATGAAGAACAGCGCCGCGCCGTCCAGCATGGCGAAGGCCCGCTCCTGGTCGTCGCCGGCGCCGGCACCGGCAAGACCCGCGTCATCACCGAGCGCATTCGCGCCCTTCTCGAATCCGATCCCACGCTGATCGGCGAAAATATTCTTGGCCTGACCTTTACCGACAAAGCCGCCGGCGAAATGAAGCATCGCGTGGTGAAATCCATCGGCGAGCGCGCCGAAGGCGTCTGGCTCAGCACGTTCCACAAATTTTGTCTCGAGAAAATCCTGCGCGCCTCCAACCCCGATATCCAGCCGCTCGAGGATCTCGACCACTGGATTCTGCTTCGCCGAAATATCGGAGAACTCGGCCTTGAACACTTCAAGCGTCTTCAGGAGCCTGGCGAATTCTTGACTGACTTCGTGAAGTTTTTCTCCCGCTGCCAGGATGAGCTGGTCACGCCCGACGATTTCCAGCGCTACGCCGCGGCCGCGCGCCAAAAGCACGGAGCCATCCGCGCCTCGCTCGATGCCGACGCTCTGGCCATCGCCGCCGAAAATCTCGCCAGCACCGAAGAGCTCGCTCGCGTCTATCGCGCGAGCGACCGCCTCCTCCGCGACCGCAATCTCTTCACCTTCGGCGCGCAGCTTCTGCAGTCCGTCGAACTCCTGCGATCCGACGCTGCTCTCCTTCGCCAGCTCCGCGAGCAATTCCGCTATATCCTCGTGGACGAGTTTCAGGACACCAACATCGCTCAACTCGAGCTGCTCTGGCTCCTCGCCGAAGACCATCGCAACATCCTGGTGGTCGGCGACGACGATCAGGCCATCTACCGCTTCCGCGGCGCTTCCTTCGGCAGCTTTACCATCTTCCTCAAACGCTTCTGCGGCGTCCGCGAACCCAAGCTCGGCCCCGCCGTCCACAAATTTCTCGTCTCACTTTCCCAGAACTACCGCTCCACTCAGAAAATTCTTCGCGTTGCGGGCGAGGTGATCTCCCACAACGAAAAATCTCCGCTCCTCCCTCCCAAATCCCTCCGCACCGAAAATCGCGACGGCGAAAAAATCCGTGTCGTCGAATTCGGCGCTCCCATCGAGGAAGCTTTCTGGGTCGCCTCCGAAATCGACCGTCTCCACGAAGCCGGCGCGCGCTGGCGCAGCATGGCCGTCCTCTATCGCAAGCACACCCACCGCGAGCATCTCCTCGCGGCTCTTCGTCGCCGATCCATTCCCTTCGTCATCAAGAAATTCTCGATCCTCTCGAGCACTCTGGTCCGCGATCTCTTCGCCTGGCTCAGCCTCATCGGCGAACCGGCTGACAACGTGGCCTGCGCGCGCGTAGTCGCCGCGCCGTATTGGGGCCTCGAGCCGCGCGATCTGGTTCGCCTGGCCGAACGCGCCGACAAAAATCACCATCGCCCGCTCTCCGACGAAATAGAAACCGCGCAGCATGAAACTCCTTTCACCCGTCCCGGCGTGCGTCTTGGCGAACTCGTCGCGCTCCTCGCACGCCTGCGCCAGAGCGCCCGCCGCAGCTCCACCACCGATCTTCTCGATGAGCTTATCGCGGGCCTGGCTCTCGCTCCTCTCTCTTCCGATCAGGATCGCCACTATCTCGATCGCTTCGTCGAATTCGTCCGCGAGTGGCAGAAAAAAAGCGAGGGCCGCCAGCTCCGTCACTTCCTCGAATATCTCCACTATTTCCGCGAGGCCGGCGGCGATGTGCATCTTGAAGAAGAACTGGCCGACGACGCCGTGCAGTTGATGACCGTCCACTCCGCCAAGGGCCTCGAATTTCCGCACGTCTTCATCATGCGTCTCTCGAAGACGGACTTCCCTTCCGGCGCGCGACGCCCCACCTTTGAATTTCCTCCCGACCTCATGAAAGA